>CAYZQG010000043.1:0-12229 GCA_964480685.1 uncultured Lentimicrobiaceae bacterium | reverse complement strand
GTAAACGAGGGCATGTAAACTGACTGTAGTTAGATAATTCTAAATTGTTAGTTGTATTTACAAAGAGTGGAAAAATGCTGATAGAATGAGCGTCTTGTCCGGTGGATGATTTCCATGAAGAAAGATTAAAAGTCGGACTATAAAAGTTATTGTAATCAGATGTAATAGAGCTATATGCACCGGTTATAGGAGAAATACCCGTATCGCAAACTACGATGTTGTTTTTTAAAATCGGAACGGAAGAATTAAGATATACGGCAATTCCACCAGCCGTATTTTTTTTCATGAAAATAGAATTGTTATAAAAATTACATTTTGCATTGGATGAAAAAATAACATAAGAAGTGCTTCCATTGGCAATAGCTATAATTTCATTGTTTGTAATCATTGCAGAAGTTGAAATTTTATTGTTTATATCGAACAAATAAACAGTATATAAACGAGTTGTTAATCCTCGGACATGGATTTTGTTTCCATTAATTTTATTTATTGTAGCGTATTTTAAATGTAAACCATAAAAATCGGTCGAAGTATTTGCTGTCCTGGATTTAATAATATTATTGCTTAAACTATTAATATTAGCATAACTGTAATTTATACTAACCCAGTGAGCATTCGTACAAGTATTACTATCAATTATATTATTAATACTATAATTTGTTGAATTACCTGCCCAAAGATGAATATTGCTAAATCCACCATCAATTAAATTGTTTATAATATGAACGCTATTAACTACCCAAGAATGGTTATCGGAATTATAGATACCTGCAAAAGCATTTGTTGTAGCTGTGGGATTTGCGAAAATTTTACAATCTCTTATTTCAATATTATTGGCAGCTCCGGTAAACTGTATGGCATAAGTTCCGGAGTTGGCTACATTTAATGTGATATTATTAATTCGAAAATTATTGGTGTTGTCTAATTTAACCAATACGCCCGAAGTTACTGTGAGTATAACACTATCTTTGTTGTTAGCTAAAGAGGTTATGGTTAAATAATGGGTTCCTAAATAATTAGCATAATTTGTTAAATCAATATTTTGCGTATACATGCCACTTTCAATTTTCAGTTGAATATCACCAAGAATACAATCGGCATTTTTTAAAGCAGTAAGAGCATCGTTGATAGTTGCAAAATCGGCATTCACACTATTGCCAATGATATAATTCCCATTAAATAACATGCGACAGTTATAAACATAATAGTTTAACGTATCGTCAGTTGCTATAGGGTCTGAAACTCCGTTAGGAGATTTTATCCAAACTTTGATAGTGTCAACGTATCCGTAATTTCCGGAAGTGTAATTTCCCAACGTAACTTGAGCATTGAAATCATCGGGCAGATTTCCCGTCCAGCTAATGGGTGTTTTCAACGTGCCATTTACCGACCAATATATGGTAGCGGAGAGAAGGTTTTTTAAACCTTTGTTTTTTATAGTTACAGATACCGATTTGGATGAATTATAAAGCACAATTGTATCGGGTGTATTTACTCGAACCATGGCAACGGAATTGGAATCATAAGGAGGAAGTCGTTTGATATAAAAACCCGATTGAGCTATAGCGGTGTTTTGGGCGGTATCGGATGCTATAATGGTGTATGTTAGCTTAGTTCCAAAATAATGTTGCGGAATGCTTGCTCCCCAAAGGGTGTCTCCCGACAAATTATTCATACTAATGGAATCATGGGTAGTTACATTGTTATAAAGAGCTGTATAACGTAGAACGGGAGTATACAAAGGAGCATTAGAACGGGTTTTTACGTAAGCAGTAATAGCGAAAGGTCCAGTATTAAAAACGGTATCATTATACGTACTTGTAAATGCAACTAAAGGTGGTATAATGGGATTGGTTGACGCAATGATTTGGAAATCATCAATTAACCATCCGTATGCAAAATATGATCCGGATGTGCTTCCTTTTTTTATTTTAAAACGAAATTGAACTTGTATGAAAGAGACTTGATTGGAAATATCAAATATTTCTTGTTGCCACCATGTATTGCCGGGAACAGCTAATAAATTATTTGGTTGCCAATTGTTATAACTGGAATCATTAAAACAAGTATTGGTATATCGCCCTGTTCCTTGATATGAAGTATAAGGAAGCGGTTTCCATTGTGATCCCATAAAGCTTTCACGATATTCAATCACACATAAATCGCTTTTATTGACTTTGCAAATTTGGTTGAATTTTAAAAATACATACCCATAACTTGAGAGGTTGTAAAAAGGGGTGGTAAGTAAAATGGAATCATTGTTTATAGCCGGAATATAACCGATGTATGATTTTTGACCGTTTGCCGATAATTGAGTAGTTGGCATCCATGAATAGGATGGCGCAACGGTCCAACTTACCGAATTTTCAAAGCTTTCGTTGCATATTACAACAGCCTGTGCTTTTAATTCAAATTGTATTATACATAAAATAGAGAGTATAACAATTATCTTTTTCATTTTAAGGTTCCCATTTAATTTAGATTAAAATATTTGCAAAAGTACATTTTTTTCATTTTCATTTTATAAAAATACAATAATTTAAACAATGAAATGAATGATTTATCGTTTTTTTATTGCATTATTAATTATAAATTATAAAAACATGAACATCCATTTTATTGCTATAGGAGGAAGTGCAATGCATAATCTTGCTATTTCACTTCGATTAAAAGGGTATCATATAACAGGTTCCGACGATGAAATTTTTGAACCGGCTGCCGGTCGTTTAAAAAAATACGGTATTTTTCCCGATTCAATAGGTTGGGATAGCAAGCGAGTTACTAAAGATATAGATGCCGTTATTTTGGGTATGCATGCTCGTATGGATAATCCGGAGTTACTTAAAGCCAAAGAATTGGGCTTGAAAATTTATTCGTATCCCGAATTTATTTATGAACAATCAAAAAATAAAAAACGAATTGTTATTGGCGGTAGCCATGGAAAAACTACTATTACTTCCATGATATTGCATGTGTTAGATGCTTATCATATTCCGTGTGATTATATGATTGGCGCCCAATTGGAAGGATTTGAAGTGATGACCAAACTATCGGAAGAGGCTCCCACTATTATTATTGAGGGCGATGAATATTTGACGTCAAGTTTAGATAAACGTCCGAAATTTCATGTCTACCAACCCAATATTGGTGTGATTAGCGGAATAGCTTGGGATCATGTAAATGTTTTTCCGACTTTTGAGATTTATGTAGAACAATTTCAGATTTTTGCCGATATGATTCCCGATGCGGGAACTTTGATCTATTGCATTGAAGATGAATATTGTGTGAAAGTAGCAGCCAATACTCGTACCAAACATAAAATAGGATATTCCATTCCCGATTATCGGGTTGAAAATGGTAAATATATAATTCGTTCAGATAAGAATGAGTATACATTGCAAGTTTTTGGAAGACATAATTTATTAAATATGAATGCTGCTCGGAATGTTTGTGCTTGTTTAGGCGTCAACGATAATGATTTTTATACCGCTATACAATCATTTAAAGGTGCTTCAAAACGTCTCGAAAAAGTATATGAAGATACTGAAAAAGCACTTTATAAAGATTTTGCTCATTCACCATCCAAACTCAAAGCAACTATTCGTGCCATGAAAGAAAAATATCCCGAAAGACCGTTGGTGGCTTGTGTCGAATTGCATACATTCAGTAGCTTAACCGGTGAATTTTTAAAACAATATGCTCATGCAATGGATGATGCCGATGAAGCCGTTGTTTATTTCAATCCCCATGCCATTGCATTAAAAAAATTACCTCCAATTACAGAAGAAATCGTTTTAAATGCTTTTGCAAATCCGAAATTACTCGTTTTTAGCGATTCCTTGATACTAAACACATATTTAAAATCTCTTTTATGGAAAAATAAAAACTTATTAATGATGAGTTCCGGAAATTTTGATGGAATGCAATTTGAAACAATTTTTCAATAATTTAATTATGAATGATAATGCATTAAACCCTAAAAAACAGGCAAAACATACATCCAAAAAGAAAAAGATTTTTAAAAAAATTGTTTTTTCTTTGTTGGCAACTTTTATTTTTCTTTTTATCAGTGCTGTTGTAGTAGCGTATGTCTTTGAAGATAAAATTGCCGATGTCGTGCTGAAAGAGTTATATAAATCCATTCAAACCGAAGTTAAACATAAAGATGTTTCCTTTAGCTTGATTCGTAAATTCCCTATGGCATCATTGACTGTCAATGATTTGCAAGTGAAAGGATATTGTGAAAAAAGAAATATGCTCACGGCTTCGTATGTGCATCTGCAATTCAACCTTTTTGATATTATAACATCTAATTATAAACTAAAACGCATTGAAATTAGCAATGCTGTTTTGCGGTTAAAAGTTTTTAAAAATGATGTTGCTAATTGGGAAGTTTTTTCATCAAAAGATAGTACTGCTAAAGATTTTGTGATAAATCTCAATTCCATTATTTTGAGAAAAGTTAACGTGAGTTATGAAAGTTTAACCAATGAGGTGTCGTTCGGTGTGGATGTCCATGATTTAACGGCAAAGGGTGATTTTGCTAAAAAAGTGTTTGATTTACAGCTTTCTTCCGATCTTACCTTGGATTCTTTAAAAGTAGATACTTCTTTTGCTTTATACCATAAAGAAATTGTAATCTCAACCAATACTCATATAGATAGCGAAAACGATAAATATGTGTTTAAAAATGCAGATATTCAAATGAATAGATTAAATTTTAAAACCGATTTAGACCTTTTTAAGAAAAACGAAGCATGGTATTATGGGGTTGATTTGAGAGGAAATGATTTATCGGTAAAAGATATTCTCTTTCACATGCCCGATTTTGTAACCAATTCGCTGAAAGGTTATGAATTAGGGGGATTGTTAAAAATTGATTTACACGCTAAAGGTAATACCGGCAAACAAAAAGATTTAGATATTGATGCCAAATATTCACTAAAAAAAGGGACAATTTACAATATTAAAAATGATATAGGGTTAGTCAATTTACGATGCTCCGGTTCGTTTCAAAGTACAAGTTTGAGTATCTTGAAAACATCCATTTTGCATCTTTCCGATTTCAATGTACTGCTAAACAAAAAAAATATTTCCGGAAATCTGTATATTAATAATTTTTTGAATCCCTTTATTAAGTTACACCTTACTTCGGATGTAAATCTTGAAGATTGGCAGCAATTTATGCCTCAAAATTATATTTATCGTTCCAAAGGAGATGCCGTAATTGATGTAGATTTTGAAAATCAATTTAAAAGTTTTTTTTCCATTTCGACTCAAGATTTTAAAACAGCTCAAATAAAGGGAACTATACGATTTTCAGACGTTTATTTGCAACTTGTGCAAGGTGAAACAGCGTTTGAAAATGTGAGCGGTAAAGTAGAGCTTAACGATCAGGTGTTGGTACTAAACGATTTAAATGGCTCTATCAACGATAATTCGTTTATCTTAAATGGAAAGATTTTTTATTTCTTTGATTATTTATTTACCGATAATACCTCCATGTCGATTGTAGCTGATTTATCCTCCCCATATTTGAATATGAATACTTTTTTAGCTAAAAAATCTACCTCTTCGTCTCAAAAGAAGAATGAAGATGAATTTGAACTTGTGCTGCCCGAAAATATTAATTTTGATTTAAAACTTTCTATTAATAAGTTTATGTTCGATAACTTTGAAGCTAAAAATGTGAATGGAGAAGCGATTCTAAAAAACAATGTTTTTACAGTTAATGATTTAAATTTGAACGCTTTTGGAGGTTCGATTTCCGTTTCCGGTTATGCACAAAAACAATCCAATAAAACGTTTGTTTTGTATTGTAGTGCTCGACTAAACAATACCGATGTTCAACAAATGTTTTATGCCTTTAATAATTTCGGTCAATCGGAAAATGGATTGACGGATAAAAATATCCGTGGAACCGCTTCTACCAATATTTTGTTTAAAGCAACGGCAAAAAGCAATCTTGATATTCTCACGCCAAGTGTGGATGTAATTGCTACTATTACTATTTTAAACGGTCAGTTAATCAATTTTAAACCCTTAGAATCTTTATCGAAATTTGTTGAATTGGAAGATTTACGCAATATACGTTTTGCTACGTTAACCAATCGAATTCAAATCAATAATGAAGTGATTACTATTCCTGAAATGGATATCAAAAACAATGCGATGAATTTAGTGCTTTCCGGTAGTCAAGGCTTTAACGGCAATCTTGATTATACAATGAAAATAAAAATGAATGAACTTTTATCCAAAAAATTTCATAATAAGAAAAAAGATAATGAAGATTTTGGCGAAGTGGTTGCCGATGGAACAGGCAATACAAATATTTTTATTACTGCCGGTGGAAATATAGATAACCCTCGTTTTAAATGGTCAAGCCGTCAATCGAAAGCAGGTGTTAAAGAAAGAGTTACCGGACAAAAAGATGAAATAAACACCATGTTTAAACAAGAAAAAGAAAAAAAAGCCGGCGAAAAACAAAAAGAAAAAGATTTGAACGATTCTAAAAAGAAACCTGCTGAAATTGAAGTGGATGAAAATTGGTAATTTTATATATATGAAAGGAAAAAATGTTTTTTTGAGAGCGGTGGAATTAGAGGATGCAGAAGCGTTATATCAACTTGAAAATGACGTAACTATTTGGGATTTAAGTGATACAACTATGCCTTTTTCGCGATTTGCCATTGAGCAATATGTGATTGAATCTTCTACAAACGATATTTTTACCAATAAACAATTACGTTTAATGATAGCTGAGAATATGAACAAAAAGGTGATAGGAGCTATTGATTTATATAATTTTAATCCTTTACATCGGCGAGCCGGAGTGGGAATATTAATTCTTGAATCTTATCGGCAAAAAGGATATGCTTCCGAAGCCATGCAATTATTGATGAATTATGCTTTCTCTACTTTACAGTTGCATCAACTATATTGTACGGTTTCAGCCGATAACAAAGCAAGTTTGGCTTTATTTATCCGAATGGGTTTTGTGCAAACGGGAATCTATAAATCATGGCGTACAAAAGATAAAAGTTGGGTGGATGAAATCTTTTTTCAATATATTAAAAACGAATAAATTAGTGAAGTAATTAACCAAAGAATGAAAATAAAAGTAATATTAATTTCCGGAATCCTCCTCTTGCTTTTATTGGGAGGTGTGTGTGTTTTTGTTTCGTATCAAAAATTTTTAAAAAATGCCGTTCATCCAGATGCCCCCAAGTATTTATACGTTCCAACGGGTAGTTCGTATGCCAATTTGTTGCTTTTGATTGAAAAAGAGCATGTTTTAAAAGATATGAAACCGTTTAAACAACTTGCCGAATATAAAAAACTATCTCAAGCATTTCATTCAGGTAAATATAAAATTGATAAAGGAATGAGTGTTAATAGCTTGATAAATAAATTGCGTTCCGGTAATCAAGAAGAAGTGAAATTGGTTTTCAATAATATTCGCACAAAAGAACAATTGGCTCAAAGGGTTTCTAATCAATTGGAATTGGATGGGTATGATCTGTTGGAGTTATTGGATGATTCAAATTTCTTGAAAAAATACGGGTTTAATTCCAATAATATTTTATGTATGTTTATTCCTAATACCTATAGCTTTTGGTGGAATACTTCCGATACCGGTTTCGTGGAACGCATGTATAAAGAATATCGAAAATTTTGGTCCGAAAAACGCTTGTCCGAAGCCAATGAAATAGGCTTAACACCGGCTGAGGTCGCTGTTTTAGCTTCCATTGTCGAAGAAGAAAACCATCGAAAAGATGAACAAGCTAGAATTGCCGGACTTTATATGAATCGCTTGAAAAAAGGAATGCTTTTACAATCCGATCCGACCGTTCGTTTTGCTTTGGGCGATTTTTCAATCAAACGATTTTTGTTAAAAGATTTAGAAATAGAATCTCCTTATAATACGTATAAATATGCCGGATTACCACCGGGACCTATTCGAATTCCGGAAGCTCATGTTGTAGATGCGGTTTTACATTATGAAAAACATAATTATTTATATATGTGTGCTAAAGAAGACTTTTCAGGCTATCATAATTTTGCTGTTACTTCTCAACAACATGCGTTGAATGCTGTCAAGTATCACCGCGTTTTAAATAGGCAAAGAATCATGCGTTAAGCTAATGTAATAATACAACCGTTCCTCTTCTTATTTTTGAACTGTTTTCGTTGACATTGTAACGAATGGAATACGTGTAAACTCCAAGCGGCGACATGTTTCCATTATATGTACCATCCCAACCTTCATTAATATTGGTTGTGGAAAATACTTCATTTCCCCATCGGTTATAAATTTTAAATTCATAATTATCCGCGTCGATAAATACACATACGGGTTTAAAGATTTTATTGTCTTCATAGTCGCTGTTAGGATAAAATGCATTGGGAATATATAGGGTGTCTTTTTTGCGAATTTCTAAGGTATTGGATACGCTTTCATCGTTGAAAGAAAGCCAATTACATGCCATAGCAACAACTTTGTATGAAAATACGGCTCCTTCTTCCGCCATGCCAAAAACATTTTCGGTAAAACTATTTGTAGAAGATGATTCGGTGCTTAATAAGGTATAATTAGTCTGAATTTGTGTTTTACGATAAACGTCATATCCGTCAACACAGGAAGGAAAATGTTTGTAAAAATTCCATCGTATCGCATTTGATTGGAGTTCGCTATTCCCCTCTTGTAAAACGATATTATGTGCCGTGTCGGATGAAATAAATGGAATATCGCATTCATCGGTAAGTGAAAAGGTATAATAGTATACTTGTTCACCAACTTTTACTTTGTCATCCGCAAACATATAGCTTTCACTTTCCGAACTTTTAGCTTGTTTGTTGTAATACGAAAATGTTTTTCCACTATCTATACTTTTAAATAAATAAATAGTATTAAAAACGACTGTATCATTAACATAAGCTGCAATTTCGATATATTTATTGTCTTTTACACTTACATAACGCATCCACACATTTCCATTTCCGATAATACGATTAAACGTAACCGAAATAATATTTGATGTGCTTGTAAATCCATTTGAAAAGTTAAAAGCTTGAATAAAAAATTGAAAGTCATCGGCAGTATTTACATGTTTATAGTCGTATTTTAAATCAGTTGCTTTTACACAATCAAGGATGGTAAAACTACCGCCGTTTCTGGAAGCAAAAATACGAAAAGAATCTACACCGTTTGGCATATTTAAATAATTGTTCCATTGTAATGAAACGATGCTGTCGCATTTTTTGGTGGAAGCTGATACGAATAAAGTCTGGTGTTCATTTCCCAATGGGCTAGCATTTAAGCATGTGTCTATGGCTGCTATACGATATTGTTGCGAAATGGAATTTGCCGAATTTACAGCATCTATATAAAAAGTATTTTCAGCACCAAATAATGTATCCAAGGTTTTCCAAATGCCATCTTTAAAAAAATAAATAATATACCCGTAAGTATCTTTTGATGAACTTCTTTCCCATCCCATTTCTGTTTTTTTTGTGATAGGATTAATGCTTACAGTATCCAATACGGCTATTTCAGGGGCAATAAAATCGGTAAAAAAATCGGAAACCTTCGCCGAAATGTTTTTACAACCGCTTCCATTATCGTAGGTTACTTGATAATACGGAGTTCGCCCGCAAAAAGTAATCGTATCGTTGTAAGCAACTTGATGCGATAGTTGCATTATTTCCCAACTACTATTAAAACGTCGTTCAATATGAAAACTATCGTTGATATCGAAGCGATTTGGATATTGCCAAAATAAAAAAGCAATTCCGGTACTTTGATTGTCAAGTGCTAACCAAATATTTTCCAATGTATCGGAAGTATAAATCGGCAAAGAAGTATTTCCGTTTAACGGACAAGCTTGGATATAATAGAAGTTTTGTTGCAGATTGGCATGTGCATTTTTATGAACAAACGTATCGGTAAGAATATTTGTAATACTGTCTAAAAATAAATAAGTCCCCGTTAATGTTTGAGATGTGTATATTTTATATTGGTATGTTGCCGGTAAACTATTTGATTGCCAATATAAAACAGCATCTGCCGTATCGTTTACCTGAATGCAACGAAAGCGAATGCTTTGTGATAATACCGAATTGGCAAATAAAAGCATACTTACATAAACAATGATGACAGTCTGTTTCATTATTAGATGAATATCTTAGCATTAAACGTAAAAAATCAGATAATGTTATACGTTTTAATGAAAAAATAATTAACCGAATGTCTTATATGTAAGCATATAAAAAATAATTTAAGAAAAGAGCTTTTTCTGACGATTTTTTTTTTACTTTTGCACCATTATCAGGAGAGATGCCAGAGTGGTCGATCGGGGCGGTCTCGAAAACCGTTGTACCTTTGCGGGTACCCAGGGTTCGAATCCCTGTTTCTCCGCTACTTAGTTAATGAATCTATGGTTTTGGCGGATTTGTTTTAAATGTTTCAACTGCATTTTCAAATTCCGATTCACTATAAAATTTATAGCTTAAATTTATATCACTTTCTTCCGGATTCGATAATTTATATACTACTAAAAAGTTCATTCCTGTAGCATCACTTCCCGTTCCAAAACTAAAAGTGCTTTTTTCTCCATCATAACTGACTCCATCAACGGTATAGGTGTAATAGTACGTTGTTGAAAAAGATAAGCCAACCGAAAGACTTGATGAAACGGTTCCTAAGGCATAACCGGGATCATTGTAAATTTCTTCCAAATAGGTCTTGTCTTTTGCACATGAAACGCAACATAGTGAGATAATTAGGATTATTGATATATTTTTCATAGTGATTGAATGTTATTCTCTTCTTATTGCTGATTTTTGTAATGTTTCATAAGTATCTTCAGAATAATCGGCATAGTTTAATGTGCCTTTATAATATCCTGTAATACGTTGACCATCATCGCCGAGACAATCAATCGTGATTTCATAAATATCATTGCTCTTTTTCACATTAATACTTCCACTTGAAATAATCGTATAGTCTTCTTCCGTTTCAAAATCTAATGAGAAAACACCGCAATCGAAGGTTTTAGTTGCAAAAGGTTCTGTTAATGAAAATGTATATTTCCCGGTGTCTAAAAAAGTGCCTTTAGCAGAATATAATTCAAAATACACGTACGCCCCGTTACCAACGGGAAAGTATTCACCTTCATCCGAAAAAATACTTATTCCTTTTTCAAAAAGATAAAGGTCGAAATTATACCCATCGTAATAGTAATTCGAATCATTTTCCATAGAACTTAGTCCATAATTTTCCAGCATTCCGGTTCCAAGAGTGATTTTTGTAGTTCCGATTTTTAAATAATTTGTTACCGTACTGTCTTTTGTAATCGGTGTTTCATCTTCTTTTTCTTTATTGATACACGAAATCAATAAAACAACTGAAAAAGAAAAAATAAATGTTCTTTTAACTAATTTTTTCATGATTAAAAATATGTAAATGTTTAATAATTAAGTAAATTTGAAATATTCATTCCCAGTATAAAATTTTACAAATATACATTTTTTTATAAATGATTAAATAAAATTAAACAAATTGCATTTTTATAATAATGTTTTATTGGTTTTATATAAAAAATGAGTACCTTTGCTTGCTTAAAACAAACCATTAAATTTATTTATAAATAGTTGAATTAAAGTAATATGGCAAATTGGTTGCAGAAAATATTCGGGACAAAATCCGATAAAGACATAAAAGAATTAAATCCGTTATTAAACAAGATACTTGATATCTATCCTGTAATAGAACAATTATCGAACGACGCATTGCGTGAAAAAACGAATGAGTTTAAACGACGTATTCAAGACGAAATCAAAGAAGAAACAGAACGTATCCAAGAAATTAAACAACTGTTGGAAAGCGATTTCGATATGGATGTACAGGAAAAGGAAAAATTATATAATGAGATAGAAAATCTCGAAGATACGGTATATCATACGTCGGAAAATGTGTTAATGGAAATTCTTCCCGAAGCTTTCAATGTAATGAAAGAAACGGCTCGCCGATTTAAAGAAAATGAAGAAATAGAAGTTACCGCTACCGATTTTGATCGCGATTTGGCAGCTACCTATGATTGTATTAATATAGTGGACGATAAAGCTATATATCAAAATGCTTGGATGGCAGGCGGTAATGAAATTATTTGGGATATGTGTCATTACGATGTGCAATTAATTGGTGGTGTTGTTTTACATCAAGGAAAAA
>CAYZQG010000042.1:0-12273 GCA_964480685.1 uncultured Lentimicrobiaceae bacterium | reverse complement strand
TGAAATAAGCCTCAATCCACATTTTTAATGCAGGGTTTAACTTGTCGAAATTCAATTGGTTGCTGGTATAGTATGCTAAAATAGGCGTTGATTTATAATTACCAGCTACTATAACAAATCCCCCGTTTTTATAGTTAAAGATATGATATAATGTTTTGCCGTCAACTGTTTCAGTATAACTGTTTTCTTTAAATAGTGAATTACTTTTATGAATATCCTTTGTTTTGTAAGAAAGGAAATTAGATGCAATTTTTTCGGCTGTTTCAATAGGAACGTTTTGTGCAAATGAACTGATGGAAACAGCAATTGCAACTACACTTAAACAAAATTTTCTCATGCGATAAAGAGGCTTTTTTATTAATTATTTACTAACAACAAGTTTTGATGTATAAATTTGATTACCACCTTTAATTGTAATAAAATACAAACCATTTTTTAATGAACTACATTGAATTACTTCGATGTTTTCTCCTTCTAAACGTGATCCGATGTTTTGTGAAATGATTTGTTTCCCTGTTATATCGTATAATGAAAGAGTAACATTATTAACTTTTTCTGTTAAGGTATATTTTATTTTAGCATCGTCGGTTGTAGGATTTGGATATACACTCATTGTATAGGAAGTTTTCGATGATATAGGTTTAATAGATACATTAGTTTGGAAGGAAGTGTTTTTATAAATACCTCTTCCATGAGTGGCAGCATAAATACATCCCGGATTACTTATACCTTCAAAATATATATAGGTTATATCATTAGTGTCTTCACCATAAATTTTTGCTGTATCATCGGCATAATTTTTCGTTTGTTGTTTAAGCATAAATACCGGAATGTTTACATCAATTCCTATGTTTGCTTGTGCCCAAACAGGATTGGCATCTGTGAAATTTTCGGTCATATAAACTCCTTTTTCTGTACCAATGAAAGCAATTTCGTGGTCCGACGAAGTAACTAAAGCTGTATAAATCGGCATTTTTCCATCGGGTAGTCCGCTGCCGTCTTTTGGATTAGCATCTAAATCTAATGTAGCTCCCGAAGTAGCATTCGTTGATGCATAAATATGAGGTTCTAAATTATCATCTCCAATTGTAACAATAAGGATGTCGTTATCTTTAGGATCTAAGTTTATAGAGGTAATAAAACTGTTAGTAGCATAAACCTTACTTACATCCAATAAACAATTAGGATTCTGTATTACATTTCCTCCGGAAGTTGGTTTTCCGTAAGATAAAGTCATAGAATCCCTTGCCAAATCAAAACCGCTTACTCTATATATATTATATGAAGAAGAGCCGGAACTAAAGGTTGAGATAAATAAGTAGTTGCCATCTTCAGAGACGCATAGATTTGTTACTTGTTCAGTGGTGTCGCCTGTAAAGAAAACGCGGTACCATACAGGAGGTTTAGTGAAGTTTAAAGCATTTTTTGTCATAAAAACGGGTGCTCCAATTAAACCTGATGAAATAAAACCGCCGCCTCCGACAAAGAATCTATTTTGGACATAGTCGGTAAAAGTGATTTTATCCTTTTTCTTAAGGATTTTCGGGGATGTTGTCCACATCGGATAATTATTAATAGCACTACGAACACATAATCTTTCATCTTTTTTATAATCTTTATCGGCAATAAAGACCACGGTATCGGTTGAGTTTGCATCATATATGGATTCCCACATAACGATAGGAGATGTGTATTGGCTTGAACGACAAGCTGTTTTTAAAGCATTATAGCTCCATTTTGTGTATTCGTTTTTGGAACCGCCTAACATTAAATCAAGATTGTACCAATCTTTAATTTCTTCAGGATCAGATGCAAGACTTGCTCGGCGAAAACAAGTTCCGTATGTGCTTGTGTAAAAGAAAGCATTGGTGTTTATCATGGATAAAGCTGTATAAGAAGCATATCCACTTGTAAGTTGTGTAGCCGATTCTTTTGTGTTTCCATCTTTTGTGATAAATAATGCTCCATTTTCACGAGTACCTCCTAATACTTTTCCATTATTTGAAAAGGATACCGTTGTATACTGAGCTGTTCCATAATTTTTATTCATTAAATTTATATCAAAATTTGAATTGCTATACGTTGCGAGGGTAATCCCGATATTGCATCCGATAAATAATTTAGTTGAATCGCGTGGGTCAAATGTAAAAGATTGTATGCCGCTTAAATTTGCTATTGAATTAAAACCGAAAAACGTGTTTTCATTTGTTTCAATTCCTTCCCATAAATAAGGATATCCTCCAACTAAAATATGTTTGGGATTGTTAGGGAATACAACAATATTATTACAATAGTCGCCATTGCCATTGAAAACATCAATTAATGTACTTCCGCCAGGGACAACAACTCTAAAAGAATCTCCTTTATTGGTTGATTGATAAATGCCTAAAAAATCACCTGCCCTGTCGGCAACACTTGCATAAATGTAATTGGGATTTGTAGGAGCGAATGCAAAAGACATGCGTCCAGTTTCATCGGCTATTGCTAATTCCTTGAAATTGGTTGTACTACTACCGTTAGAAATATAAGCAGTGCCATTATGAGTGCTTCTGTCTCTTTGGACGTAAATTACGGTGCCATCCGATGCTATCGCAATATGGATGCCAATGAGATTCAATTCATTATTCCCTGATGTTTTCGCAATAGTCCATGTTGTACCATAGTCGGTCGAAACTTGTAACCCGTAATCAGTTGCTGCATAAAGTGTATTATTGGTAGTATTATATGCTAAATCATTTATTTCTTCCCAGTTTGCGGTTGCCGATAGTTGAACAAATGAATCGTTTACTGATTTGTATATACCGCTTCCTTTCATACCGAAATTTGACTGTGTACCATATACGCCAAAAGGATAAAGCACACCAGGAGATGAAAAATTTGGATTTAATCCTTCACCGGTTCCTACAAATATAATTCCATTGCTTGCTTGAGTAATCGATGAAATGGATATTTCGGATAAAGTTGTAACTCGTTTCCAAACCGCTCCGCCACTAGTAGAAATCCATAGACCGCCGCCTGCGGAACCTGCATATATTTTTTGACTATTGTCTTTGTCAACAAGTATGGCATTTGTACGTCCTCCAACGTTATCAGGACCCATTTCTACCCATGGATTGATACTTGCGCTTTTCGTCTCGTTCTGTTTTTTTGTTGGATTTTTTGTATTCCCGGCTTGTAGTGTTATTAAATAACAAACCATCAGACTAAAAATAATAAAGGCAACTTTTTTCATTATTGAATATGTTTTATGTTGTTGTTAATATATTTTCTTTAATACATAAAATACTTACATACAATAACTTATAATTTATTGTATGCTTGTATCTTAAGTCTTCTCAGACTTTCTCTTTCAATTGCAAAAGTACATAATTATTTTTCATAATATAAAGTATATTTGATTTTTTTAAAAAAACAGATAAAAATAATAACATAAAATATATAAGTGCTAAATGACATGTCAGAATGTCACCTCTGTTTTTTTTTGTTTTTTGTAATATGTTTTGATTATTTTGTTTTAAACAATTTAATATCAAAAGAATAGAGATTTTTTTTGTTTTTTGTAAGTATAAAGTTTAAACAATTGGCATAAAATTAGCAGTAAAATGAGCATCATAAGATAAATTAATCAATTAACTAAAAATTATATATATGAAAGTAAACGTAAAACCATTAGCAGACAGAGTTTTAGTTGAACCTGCTCCGGCAGAACAAAAAACAACGGGTGGAATTATAATACCCGATACTGCCAAAGAAAAACCTCAAAAAGGAACTGTTGTTGCGGTTGGAAAAGGGAAAAAAGATGAACCTATGACAGTTAAAGTCGGTGATGTTGTTCTTTACGGTAAATATTCAGGAACAGAAATCAATTTTGAAGGGAATGATTATCTGATTATGAAAGAATCGGATATCTTTGCAATTATTTAATAATTAAAATTTTAAAGAAAGGAATCATAGTATGGCAAAAGAAATTTTATATAACTGGGAAGCTCGTGAAGGCTTAAAAAAAGGAGTGGATGCTTTAGCTAATGCAGTAAAAGTTACATTAGGTCCTAAAGGTAGAAATGTAATTATTGATAAAAAATTCGGTGCTCCTCAAATTACTAAAGACGGTGTTACCGTAGCTAAAGAAATTGAATTGGAGAATGTGGTTGAAAACATGGGAGCTCAAATGGTGAAGGAAGTTGCTTCCAAAACCAACGATCAAGCAGGCGATGGAACTACCACCGCTACCGTTTTAGCTCAAATTATTTTTAATCACGGTATTAAATATGTAACTGCCGGTGCCAATCCCATGGATTTGAAACGCGGTATTGATAAAGCCGTTACAACAGTGGTTCAAGATCTTAAAAATCGTTCTAAAGAAGTAGGGGAAAGCCATGAAAAAATAAAACAAGTCGCTACCATTTCTGCCAATAATGATCATTCGGTGGGTGAAATGATTACAGAAGCAATGCAAAAAGTTAAAAAAGAAGGAGTGATAACTATCGAAGAAGCAAAAGGTACCGAAACGGATGTAAAAGTAGTTGAAGGGATGCAATTTGATAGAGGGTATATCTCTGCTTACTTTGTAACCGATACTGAAAAAATGGAAGTCGTTTACGAAAACCCGTACATTTTAATTTATGATAAAAAAATCAGCAATATGAAAGACTTTCTTCCAATTTTGGAAAAAGTAGTTCAAACCGGGAAACCTTTATTGGTGATTGCCGAAGATATTGAAAGTGAAGCTTTAGCTACTTTAGTCGTCAATCGTTTACGCGGTTCGTTGAAAATTGTAGCCGTTAAAGCTCCTGGATTTGGAGATAGAAGAAAAGAAATGTTGGAAGATATTGCCGTATTAACAGGCGGTATGGTTGTTTCAGAAGAAAAAGGTTTTAAATTGGAAGATACCGATTTAACTATGTTGGGTCAAGCAGAAAAAATTTCAATTGATAAAGAAAACACCATAATAGTAAGCGGTAAAGGTGAAAAAGCAGCTATTCAAGCTCGCATTGCTCAAATAAAATCGCATATCGAAAAAACGACCTCCGATTATGATCGTGAAAAATTACAAGAACGTTTAGCAAAATTAGCTGGTGGCGTGGCAGTTATTCATGTAGGTGCTGCATCCGAAGTAGAAATGAAAGAAAAGAAAGATCGTTTCGACGATGCTTTACATGCTACTCGTGCTGCTATCGAGGAAGGTATCCTCCCCGGTGGTGGTGTAGCTTATATTCGTGCTATTAAATCGTTAGATGCTGTTAAAGGCGATAACGATGATGAACGTTTCGGTATTGAAATAGTACGTCGTGCGTTGGAAGAACCTTTGCGTCAAATTGCAGAAAATGCAGGCTTGGAAGGATCTATCGTTGTCAATAAAGTAAAAGGCGGAAAAGATAACTTCGGTTATAATGCTCGTACCGAAAAATACGAAGATTTAATGAATAGTGGTGTTATAGATCCTACGAAAGTAGCCAGAATTGCTATCGAAAACGCAGCTTCCATAGCCGGCATGTTATTAACTACCGAATGTGTTTTAGCTGAAATTAAAGACGAAAAAGCATCTGCTATGCCTCCAATGGGTGGTGGAATGCCGGGAGGAATGTACTAATCATTCTTTTATAATAAATCAACTAAAGGCTCGTTATTCTAAACGAGCCTTTTTTATAAGTCTATATTGTTTAATTGTATTTTTTTTATTCATAATAATGATGACAACATTTCAAGAAGAAATTTTAAACGGAATACCTTCTTTATTACCTCAACTCTATCAGTATGATAAAAATATAAATCATGCTCCGAAAAGAAAAGATATTCTTTCCGTTAAAGAAAAAGAATTGGCAATACGAAATGCTTTACGTTATTTTAAACCTGAACATCACCACGTACTGGCAAATGAATTTGCCCAAGAATTAAAAGATTATGGTAGAATTTATATGTATAGGTTTATACCTTCTTATGAAATGTTTGCTCGTCCTATTGAAGAATATCCGGCTAAATGTAAGCAAGCGGCTGCTATTATGCACATGATTCAAAATAATTTGGATAAAAAAGTAGCTCAACATCCGCACGAATTAATTACCTATGGTGGCAATGGGGCCGTTTTTCAAAATTGGGCACAATATCTTTTAACCATGCAGTATTTGGCAATTATGAACGAAGAACAAACGTTGGTTATGTATAGCGGACATCCAATGGGTTTGTTTCCTTCACATAATAATGCTCCCAGAGTAGTGATTACCAATGGGATGATGATACCTAATTATTCTAAACAGGATGATTGGGAACGTTTTAATGCCATGGGCGTTACTCAATACGGACAAATGACGGCAGGTTCTTATATGTATATTGGACCTCAAGGAATTGTGCACGGTACAACCATCACCGTGTTAAATGCCGCTCGTAAAATAGGCGGAGAAACAGCCGGAAAATTGTTTGTAACCGCAGGACTCGGCGGTATGTCGGGAGCTCAACCTAAAGCAGGAAATATTGCCGGAGTAGTATCTATAACAGCAGAAATCAATCCGGCAGCTACACAAAAACGCTTTCAACAACAATGGGTAGATGAAGTGTATGATAATCTTGATTTATTATTGGAAAAAGTTGCCAAAGTTCGAAATCAAAAAATAGCTCGTTCGTTTGCATATCAAGGAAATATTGTTGATTTATGGGAATATTTAGCTAAAAATAATATTCACGTTGAGTTGGGGTCCGACCAAACATCCTTACATAATCCTTGGGCTGGAGGGTATTATCCGGTTGGTTTGAGTTTTGAAGAATCAAATCGTATGATGGCCGAAGAGCCCGAACTATTTAAAATTAAAGTAAAAGAAAGTTTGTGTCGTCATGTGTCCGCTGTAAATAAACTTGCTGAAAAAGGAATGTATTTTTTTGATTATGGAAATGCTTTTCTACTTGAAGCAAGTAGAGCTGGGTCCGATGTACTTAATTCGGATGGAATTTTTAAATATCCTTCTTATGTACAAGATATTATGGGACCCATGTGTTTTGATTACGGGTTTGGCCCATTTCGATGGGTTTGCACATCGGCTAAACAAGATGATTTGGATATTACCGATTACATTGCAACCGAAGTATTGACTCAAATAGCCGAATCGGTTCCTTCTGAAATCAAACAACAAATGTATGATAATATTCATTGGATACAAGGTGCAAAGAAAAATAATTTGGTAGTAGGTTCAAAAGCCAGAATCTTATATGCCGATGCCGAAGGACGAATAAAAATTGCTCGTGCATTTAATAAAGCAATCAGAGAAGGGAAAATTTCCGCGCCCGTTGTTATAGGGAGAGACCATCATGATGTTTCCGGAACAGATTCGCCTTATCGAGAAACCTCAAATATTTACGACGGCTCCGCATTTACTGCCGATATGGCAATTCAAAATGTAATTGGGGATGCTTTTCGCGGTGCTACTTGGGTAAGCATTCATAATGGGGGAGGTGTCGGTTGGGGCGAAGTTATCAATGGCGGATTCGGGCTCCTGCTTGATGGGAAAGAAGAAACCGATAAAAAATTGGAAATGATGTTGTTTTGGGATGTTAATAATGGTATTTCTCGCCGCTCTTGGGCAAGAAATGAAGGGGCTGTTTTTGCTATTCAACGTGCGATGAACGATAACCCTTCTTTGAAAATTACCGTACCGAATTCAGTCAATAATGATATAATTAACGCCTTGTTTTAAGAAAATTTGTGTTGTTGAAAAAATAAAGGAATTAATAAAGAGAACATAAAATAAAATAAATTATCTTTGCACATTAATTTAAATAATAAGAAATGGGAAAAGTTATTGCAATTGCAAATCAGAAAGGTGGTGTAGGAAAGACAACTACAGCTATAAATTTAGCTGCAAGTTTAGCCGTGTTGGAATACAAAACATTGCTTATTGATGCCGATCCTCAAGCCAATACCAGCTCAGGTTTAGGAATTGATCCCCATGTTGTATCCAACAGCATTTATGAAGTTATGTCGGGAGATGCCGATATTAAACAAGCTATACAACCTACCGAGGTGCCTAATCTATCTTTATTACCGGCCAACATTGATTTGGTGGGTGCTGAGTTGGAAATGATTAATATGCCCGACAGAGAAAAAATGATGCGCAATATTATAGATCAGGTTAAAGATGATTATACATTTATTTTAATTGATTGCGCTCCTTCCTTGGGATTAATTACCGTTAATGCCTTAACCGCTTCCGATACGGTCTTAATACCTGTACAATGCGAATATTTCGCATTGGAAGGTTTAGGTAAATTGTTGAATACGATTAAAATAGTTCAAACAAATTTAAATAACAACCTCAATATCGAAGGCATATTATTGACAATGTATGATAATCGTTTACGATTGAGTAATCAAGTATTGGAAGATGTGAGAGCACATTTTAAAAATTTGGTTTTCAATACAGTTGTATATCGCAATGTTCGGCTTGGCGAAGCTCCCAGCCATCAAAAACCGGTTTTAATGTATGATGCTTCCTCCAAAGGTGCTTTGAACTATTTGAATGTTGCCCGCGAGATTTTAGTCAAAAATAATATGAAATAATAATATATCCATGTCAGAAGGAAAATCATCACAAAAGGGATTGGGTAGAGGATTAAGTGCTTTATTGGGAACTATTCCCCCCGATGAATCGGTTGTAGGTTTTGATTCACCCAGTCGAATTAAAAGTTCGGAATTTAATATGATAGATATTAATTGTATTCAAACCAATCCTTTTCAACCTAGAAATGAATTTGAAGAAATAGCCTTAATCGAACTCATGGAATCGATTAAATTACATGGAATTATTCAACCTATTACGGTACGAAAAATAAATAAAGATACGTATCAACTCATTTCAGGAGAACGACGTATGCGAGCTTCCCAAATGGCAGGGCTAACTTCCATACCGGCGTATATTCGAACAGCAACCGATCTTCAACTTATTGAAATGGCCTTAATTGAAAATATACAACGCGAAGATCTTAATCCCATTGAAATTGCAATTTCCTTACAACGTTTATTGGACGAATGCAATATTACCCAAGAAAATTTAGCCTATCGTGTAGCTAAAAGTCGCTCGGTAGTAACTAATTATTTACGACTATTAAGATTGGGACCCGAAGTTCAGAAAGCAGTGTGTCATTCACAAATTACACTCGGACACGCTCGTGCACTTGTTGTAATTGAAGATGAAAATTTACAAGAAGAGTTGCTGAATAAAATAATTACACAAAAATTGTCCGTTCGTCAAGTCGAAGATATTCTTCGTAAAATACAACAAAACACAACAAACAAACCTATCCGAATAGGATTGCCAAAACATTTGCAATTGATGAAACAGTCGTTGACCGAAAACTTGCAAACAAAAATTGATATTAAATATAACCTCAAAGGCAAAGGAAGTTTAATCATACAATTTAAATCCGATGAGGAATTAAATAGAATTTTATCCTTGATTCATAAATAAATTGATTCGGTGAAAAAAATTAGTCTTATAATGGTACTGATAATTTTTATTGCCAAAACACAAGCTCAACAAGACAGTGTAAAGGCTGTAAAACCATCGTTATCAACAGCGTTTGTGTTAGATACTTCTAATATTAAAATCGAAACCAAATCTTTAGAATATAAGACAGATTCGACTAAAGAAGAAATACAAACTAAAGTAAAGAAAGATTGGAAACCTTCACCAACAGTCGCTACTTGTTTATCGGCAGCCATACCCGGCTTAGGACAAATTTACAACCGTAAATATTGGAAAGTACCTATTGTGTATGCCGGCTTGGGAGCCAGTGCTTTTATGATTTATTATTTTCATAACGAATATGTTTATTATCGAACCGAATATCGTTTGCGGATGAATCCTTCGTATGATTTAACAAGTGCCGGGATTGTTAGCACGCCCAATCCTAAATTAGCAACGATGAATACAGAAAATGTGTATTCTTATGAAAATTCAAATCGTCGCTATATGGAATTATCCATTATTGCACTGAGCGTTTTTTATATACTTAATATTGTGGATGCTACTGTGGACGCACATTTGACCGGTTTTAATGTTACCGATGATTTATCACTCCAAGTATTTCCTTCTACAAATAATTCTTATACTACATTTTCATATGCTCCAACTAATTTGGGAGTAACTTTGCATTTTAATTTTTAATAGTATGAAGATAGCCTTACTCGGATATGGAAAAATGGGAGAACAAGTTGAAATTGTTGCCCGTGAAAAAAAACATCAAATAGTGGCTTTTATCGATAATCAAGAAGATTGGCAAAAATATTATCATCAATTTCTACAAGCCGATGTAGCCATCGATTTTTCATCTCCCGATGTTGCAGTGGATAATATTTACCGCTGTTTTGAACATAATATTCCGGTTGTTGTCGGCACTACAGGTTGGTTTCATCGCTTGGAAGAAGTTAAACAGAAATGTTTAGAAAATCAACAATCACTTTTTTATGGTTCTAATTTTAGTCTTGGAGTTAACTTATTTTTTGAACTTAATAGGCAATTAGCTCAATTAATGAACGGATATGAAGAATATGATGTAAGTATCGAAGAAACACATCATACTACAAAAAAAGATTCTCCAAGCGGAACCGCCATTACGTTGGCAAACGATATTATTAAATATCTTTCACACAAAGATTCATGGATTAATGAAATAAACGATATAAAATCAGAACTTTCTATAAAATCACAACGTGAGGAAGATAGTATAGGAACACATATCGTAACCTATTCCTCGCTTATGGATGAAATTGAAATCAAACACACTTCTTTCAGCCGAAAATCGTATGCCGTAGGTGCAGTCGCTGCTGCCCAATGGCTAATCGGTAAAAAAGGAATATTTAAAATAAAAGACATGTTAAAATTTAAAATTTAAATCTATGAATATATCATTGACTTTTCTCACCATTTATACAATTATTTGTTTTGTAGGTACTTTTGTCGGTCTGTTTGGCATTTTTCGTAAAGCTGGTTACAAGGGTTGGTTTGCTTTTATACCTATTTATAATTTATATATCTGGTTAAAAGTATTACAACGTCCCATGTGGTGGTTTGTTTTTTTGGCTATTCCCTATCTAAGTCTTTTTATGCTTATGTTGATGACATGGAAAACGTTGCGAGCATTTGGAAAAACAACGTATCTTGTACTAATTCCAGGCACTTTCTTCTCTTGGATATATGTTCCTTATTTGGGATTTTCTGCCAAAGAAAATTATATAACAAGAGAAAAATTACCGTCAGCTCGTATTGGTGTTACAAAAACTGAATATCTTAAACATAAAAAAGAACAACTCATCATTAAAACTAAAGCTCGTGAATGGACCGATGCCATAATCTATGCCGTAATAGCTGCTTATATTATTCGTGCTTTTATGTTTGAGTTTTATAAAATACCAACCTCTTCCATGGAAGGTACGTTAATGGTAGGTGATTTTCTTGCGGTTTCAAAGACAGCATACGGGCCTAAACTTCCTCAAACCGTTATAGCTTTCCCGTTTGTACACCATACCCTTCCTATGACAAAATATACAAAATCCTATGTTGAATGGTTGAAATTACCTTTTTTCCGTTTTCCCGGACGTACCGAAATTAAACGAAATGATGCTGTCGTCTTTAATTATCCCGATGGCGATACCGTAATTTTACAACGTCAAAACGAAAGCTATTATGCAGTTGTTCGAAATATGGAAAAAGCATTTAAATGCCCTGAACAATATGAAGGACAGTATTTTATGTTAGATAACACCTTGCACCAATACTACGAATTAATCCAAAAATACGGCTCGGATTATTATTCCGGTAAAGGAAGAGATGTTGTTTGGAAAGAATATAATGTGGTTTCTCGTCCCGTAGATAAGCGTGAAAATTATATTAAACGTTGTGTGGCTATTGCCGGCGATAAACTTCAAGTTAAAAATAGAGTTTTATATATCAATGATAAACCTGCTTATGTTCCTAAAAACCTCCAATATTGCTATATAATTCACAACAATGGAGTAGGTTTGAATCCAAACGTTCGTCAAAAACTAAATATTAATGAAGAAGATTTTCATGAAAGTGTTGGCGTGGATTATGCTTATTTATATAAAAGTCAGTTAGATCAAATAAAATATTTTCCAAATATTACTTACATTGAACCTATGATTGATTCAGCCGCAAAATGGGATTCGGATATTATGCCTTACGATTCGCGTTTCCCTTGGAATAAAGATAATTTTGGACCTATTAATATTCCTAAAGCCGGTACAACCGTAGTTATCAATGATTCTAC
>CAYZQG010000041.1:9351-12301 GCA_964480685.1 uncultured Lentimicrobiaceae bacterium | reverse complement strand
TATTTAGATTTACGTTTTAATATGTTAAACAATGATTTTTCTCCTCATTGGTATTTAAATCTTGGATATGCAAGCCATTGGTCGGTTGATTCTAAAACTTATTCTGCTTATGGCATCAATTCCAATACGTATGTTCTTCACGGAGCTAAGCCGGGCATTATGATAGAATCGGGCATAGGGGTAAAAGCCAATGCAAGTTATTCAAATTCAATTATTCTTACCTTTACGGCTAAAGTGCAGGAATCTGCCATAAAATATTGGGATCCGGAAACAAGTTCGGGAGGCACACAAGAAAAATATTTTGCCAATACCTACGAAAATAATTGGTATTTATTTTTAGGTGTTAAAGCAGGAATTGTATTTTAATTTTCAATTTTATTTCGTTAATTCATAACAAACAACAGCCGTTGCTATGGCTGCGTTGAGTGAATCCATCGTATGATCGGCTTTTCGAGCAATGTATATTTTTTCTTGAACAAAAGAGGCTAATTCGGAAGAAATACCTTTCGATTCATTGCCAATAATTACCACACTTTTTGACGAAAAACAAACTTTATTTAATTCATTGCCTTCCATGAAAGTTCCATAAATTGTATGACTTTTAGAAATTGTATGTAAAAATGATTTTAAATCTGTATAAAATACGTGAACATGTGTAAAGGAACCCATACTGGCTTGAATTGTTTTCGGATTATACAGCTCAACGGTTTGTTCGGAACACACAATGGTTTTAATACCAAACCAATCGGCTGTACGAATAAGTGTTCCCAAATTTCCGGCATCTTTAATATCATCTAAAACCAAACATTTATCGGAAAAAATTATCTCATTTTGCTCTTTCATTTCAACAAGGGCAAATATTTCGGGTGTAGTTTGTAGCGAACTAACTCGTTCGCATTCTTTTTCAGTTAGCATCGAAATCGGACAAGAAAAAACATCTTTATGTTCTTCCATCCAAGCAAGGGTAGCATAAACTTTTTTTACCACAAAATCACTTTGTAAAACCTCCGCCACCGACTTAGTGCCTTCAACAATAAACATTTGATGTTCCCGTCGATATTTCTTTTGTTGCAATGAACAAAGAAATTTTAATTCATTTTTTGATATCATAGAAATCTATTTATAACTAAAGACACTTCCACCAAAAAATTCTCTTAAAATAGAAGATTGAGGCACATCGGTCTCAGGAATTTCGATAAAGTAACTTAAAAGCTTTGACAAACGCATGGCTTCGGTATATTCGTCCGAAATTTCGGTTACTTCATTAAGAAGCGGCATTGCAAAATGCTTTAAGATACTCAACTCACATAATATAGCTGAGTTAAACATAATATCGGCTTCCTCTTGAAATGGGAAAATCCATTTTTCTTCGCCTTTTCGTACACTTTTCCAGCGGCATAAAGATTCTTTTGCCGAATATCCGCGATACCGATAATCACGAACAATACGTCGAATTAACCGATTGTCGTTAGAATGTATTGGATTTTGTTTATCCATTGCAATAGATGTTAAAGCAGAAACAAAGACTTTAAATATTTTTTGAGAATCCATCCCATGCGATACCAATGGATTTAAACAGTGAATACCTTCGATTACCAATATAGAATCATTTTTTAATTGTAAAGTATTTCCTTTCCATACTTTTTTCCCTTGATGAAAATCGTAAGTTGGGATTTTTATTTCTTTCCCGTCAAACAAATCGGTTACATTTTCATGAAACAAATTCAAATCAATGGCATCAATATGTTCAAAATCGTAATTACCTTCTTTATCACGTGGAGTAAATTCTCTTTCAACAAAATAATTATCCAAGGATATTTGAACGGGTTTGTATCCTAAAACCCCTAATTGAACCGATATACGTTTACAAATAGTTGTTTTTCCGGATGCTGAAGGTCCACTTAATAAGACCATTTTAACATTTTCACGCGTAGCAATCGTATCGGCAATGCTGATAATTTTCTTTTCTTGGAGGGCTTCGGTTGTTAGAAGAATTTCGGTTGAACGACCTTGTTTTACTGCTTCATTTAATGCTCCTACATAAGGGACTTCCATGATTCTGTTCCATTTTTTATGTTCTTTAAAAACGGAAAACAACTTAGGGGCTTCGCGTAATTTCATCAATTTGGACGGTTCGTGGCGTGATGGCATACGCAGTAATAAACCGGCTTCAAATTTAATTAAATCGAAATGTGTAAGATATCGTGTAGATGGAGCTAAACAACCGAAAAAATAATTCGGAGTGTTTCCTAAATTACATACGGATGTATAAAACATTTTACGATGTTGTAATAATTCCTTTTTATCTATGAGCCCTTCTTTTTCATAGAGTGCGATAGCATCTTCCGTTAGTATTTGTTTCCGAACAAAAGGGATATCAGCTGTAACCAATTCTCGCATTCGAGTTAGAATTTTTTCTACTACATCATCCGTAACTTGAAATTCGGAATTTTCAAATTCACAATATTTTCCTCCTACGATAGAATATTTGATAATAATTTCCTCATTTGGAAAAATATCTTTAATTGCTTTATACAACAAAAAATACATTGACCGTTCATACACTGCATATCCTGAAACCTGCGACACATCAAAAAAAGCAATAACTTTGCTTTTATATATTTCATATTGAAGACTTTTCACTTCATTATTTACCTTTGCCGCCAAAATAGGATAAGGTAAATTGATATTTAAATCTTCAGCAATATATGCCAAAGTGGTTCCTAAAGCATATTTCTTACGAATATTGTCCTTGTTAGTACAAACTATTTCTATCATAAGGATTAAATTTAATTATATTATATTTACTTCCGTTTCCAATAAAATTTTAAACTGTCTATATACATCCAATTGTATTTGTTTTGATAAAGAAAGAACTTCTTTGCCGTTTGCTTTGCCATAATTTACAAGTACCAAAGCTTGTAATGGAAAAACTCCGACATTTCCTTTT
>CAYZQG010000041.1:0-9251 GCA_964480685.1 uncultured Lentimicrobiaceae bacterium | reverse complement strand
TTTTTTGACAAACGAAACACAACATGAGTTACCAAGCATTGATTTTTCAAAGATGTTTTAAAAATTGAACTTCGATAAGTAAAACCACAATCGGAATTATACATTTCAAAAGCCTGACCGGTTTGAACATTAATTCCTTTTACACAATGTATTACGTCTTTAACTTCGACACCGTAAGCACCAATATTTTGAACCGGACAACTACCTACTAAACCCGGAATGCCTACCAAATTTTCAACGCCATAATATGAATACTTTTGACAAAAATACACAAAATCATCCCAAATTTCTCCGGCAGCGACTTCTAAAAATACAAAATCTTTATTTTCATCTATTTTTTCGATTCCTTTTGTTTGCATTTTAAAAATAGTACCTTCAAAATCTTTGCTAAATAAGAGATTACTTCCTCCTCCTAAGATTAAATATTTTTTATCAAAAAAATCATTATTAAAAAGATAAGTAATTTCCATATCACTATCAATTAATACGAAACGACGACAGGCAACATCTATTCCAAAAGTATTATAAGGTAATAAAGATATATTGTATTGAATATTCATATCGTAAGAAATATACAATGAATGATTGTTTATTATAAACGAAATCGTTTTATTTTTATTGTTAAAATCACTTGATTTTTACTACTGTTTTGCCATATCCGCCCCATTCGAGTTGTTCATCATGGAAATCGTCAACATCTTTATTTTTAGAAAGTAAAGCACGTGTAATAGACCGAAGAATTCCGTTCCCTTTTCCGTGTAAAATTTTCACTTCATGTACATGCAACAAAACAGCATCATCGATATATCGTTCTAATGCGTCGGTAGCTTCTTCGACCCGCATGCCGCGTAAATCCAATTCTAATTTAAAATTTGCTGATTTATCGTTGATTTCGGCGTACATATTTCTTCCCCCAATTTGTGAACTACTTAATTTGCTCATTTTAGGTATGTTGTTTGTTTTTGAAACTTTATCAAGGGTAGTTTTAAAGTTAATGGAGTTAAACGAAACTACAATTTCATCTTCGTTTATTGCCGTTACCTGACCTACGGTATTAGTATCGTTAACAATAACATAATCCCATAATTTGATTTTTGAATAAACGGGAGGCAGGGTCTGTTTTTTGGAAAGTTCTTTTGGTGCAGGCGGAATTATCTTTGTTAAGGTTTCGTCAAAAGATTTTATTTCATTTTTTATTCGTTTTACTACTTCTTTTTCAGCATTGCTTTCTTTGATTTCACGAACGGCTTTTTCAATTATTTTATTGGCATTTTCAAGGATAGATTTAGCTTCGTTTTTGGCTGTTTTTAGTATTTCGTATTTTTGACTTTGTATGGAATTGTTCAAGTTATTATACTTCTCTATCAACTCATTCAACTGTAAGTCAACAGCTTCTACCATACGGCTTTTACTTTCGATGTCATTCTTTTCGCGTTCTAATTTTTGCAGAAGAAATTCATAATCAATTTGAGCAGTGCCGATTTTAGCAACGGCATGTGTAAGTAAATCTTCAGAGAAGCCGATTTTACGAGCAATTTCGAAGGTAAAGGAGCTCCCCCATTTTCCTGTTTTTAAAACAAATAAAGGTTTCATAGCTTCTTCGTCGAAAAGCATGGCAGCATTTTCTATTCCATCGGTTTGAGTTGCCATTGCTTTGAGGTTACCAAAATGAGTGGTAACTACGCCAAATGCTCTTCGTTGAGATAATAGTTCCAATAACGATTCGGCAATAGCTCCACCGTATTGCGGATCGGTGCCACTCCCCAATTCGTCCATAAGAAAAAGAGAGCGTTTATCGGCATCTTTGAGCACAGCATCCATATTCTTTAAATGCGAACTATATGTACTTAAATCATTTTCAATAGATTGTTCATCACCAATATCCAAAAAAAGTTTATTAAAAACACCAAATTCCGACAATTCGGAAACGGGAACCAATAAACCACATTGATACATATATTGCAACAAACCGACAGTTTTTAAACAAACAGATTTTCCTCCGGCGTTTGGACCTGAAATAATGAGTATTCTATGTGCTTCATCCATTTCGATGGTTAAAGGAACAACTTCTTTTTGTTGACGTAGAAAATTCAAATATAATAATGGATGTTTTGCTTTTTTCCAACAAATGGAAGGTTTTTCAACCATAATAGGTTTAATGGCATTTATTGACAATGCAAATTTAGCTTTGGCACGAATAAAATCAATTTGACTTAAAAATTCAAATGAAGAATTTATCGATGGAATACTAGGTCGTAATTCATTCGTAAAGTTACTAAGTATACGAATTATTTCTCTTTTTTCAAGTGATTTTAAATCGCGTAAGGTATTATTCGATTCAAAAATTTCTTGTGGTTCGATATAAACGGTCTGTCCGGTTGCCGATTCATCATGAATAAACCCTTTTAAACGACGTTTGTACACTGCCGGCACGGGAATCACCAAACGACCTTCACGAATAGTAACCTCGGCATTAGCTTCAATAAGTTCATCTTTTTTAGCTTGATTTACAATTTTCCGTAGTTGTTTTTGCAATTCATTTTCAATACCATGAATTTTTTGACGAACAGTATGTAAATCTGAAGATGCATTATCGCGTATATTTCCTTTATCATCAACCAACGATTCAATGGTTTTAATAAGTGCATTATCAACCGTAATGCCTTCGCAGAGTTGTTGTAAATAAGGATATTTTTCTTCTTCTTTTTTAATTCTAAAAAAAAGCAAACAATCTTGAATAGTTTTTAAAACTGATTTTAATTCACACAGCGATTCTATTTCAATATAAGTGCCTTCTATTTTAAGACGAGTTAGTTCAACCCGAAGGTCTAAATAATCTTGTGAAGGAAAAGTAGATTCAAAGAGTAGGATTTGTCTAAATTCTTCAGTTTGTTCCTGTAAATAAATAATATCATTACTATCCGAGTGAAAAATAACATTATCTACCTTTTCTTTACCTAAAGAACTAACACAATACCCTTTAACCAAAGAACGAATTTGGTCGAAATCAATTTTATTTTCAAAATTAGGAGGATAAATCATGGTTGAAAATAGTGTATGTGCATTGAAATTTTTATACATGAGAAAGGAGAAAGCAATATGACATTACTTTCTCCTTTATATGATAATTAATAGTAGAAATTAAAATTTCTTTCCGCCTAATTTTTCGTCGGATACGGTTAATTTTTTTCTTCCTTTAGCTCTGCGAGCTGCCAAAACGCGACGTCCATTAGCTGTTGCCATTCTTTCTCTGAAGCCGTGTTTATTTTTTCTTTTTCTTACCGACGGTTGATATGTCCTCTTCATCTTTATGTTATATTAAGCAATTATTCTAAAATCCGTTAACCCTTACAATCTTTTTAAAAATATGCGAATATGTAATTCTCAAAAAGGACTGCAAAAGTACAAATTTTTTCCATATAAATATTATCTATTTCGCAAATATTTAAAATATTTTTATCCATTAATAAAAAATATTTATTAATGATTAGAATACAAGTATTTATAATTTCGTAAAGTTAATTTTCACACCAATTCCGGCACTTATTGTTAAGCTTGAAATGCTTCCTGAAAGAACCGGTTTATTAAACACATGGTCATAATACACTTTTAATGAAACATTTTTTGTTACGGCATATTCGGATAGAAAATTAATGGAATAAATAATTTGTCCGGCTGAAGGTTGGTTGACCTCTTCTTCAATTTTACGTAAAATAGTTTTATTATCTCTAATCGAAAAATCGAGTTTAAGTACTAGATCGCTAATGGATTGCCGTTTAACTCCGGAGAAATTATAGGTTATTTTCAAATCTTTAATACGGTATCCGGTACCAACTACAAATTCGTTATTGGTTTGTTCCGAAACTTGAAAACTGGTGGTACTCATCGTTACGGTACGCGATTTTTTCCATTCAGCTTTAAATTCCAAACTATTTTTCATACTTACATTTAAAGAAACAACCGGAGACATGCTTTCATTTATAGCCACCTGACCATATTCAACTTGTGGGATAAAATTACTTAAAGCATCCCGAATATTTTGAAGACTTCCATCTTCAGGATTATATTGAAGATTAGTAGAATATCCTCCAATTTGATAGGTACACACATAAGCATGAGCCAATGTTATATTTTGAAATATTTTAGAAAGTCCGGCTATTTTAGAAAGTCCGGTATAGGTAATATTCCAATTGGGTAATGGAATATCGAAAAATGGAGAACTTATACCAACTTTATCGGTTGATTTGCCTAAATAAGCAGCCAAAAACGAGTATAATAATACATCTTGATTTAAAGAACCATATCCATCGGGATAATCGCCGCTACCTTTTACATAATCGGATTGATTGGTTGCCCGATTATTGGCTAAACGTTGAGCAATAGCTAAACGATACAATTTAAAATTATCAAAATTTTTACTGACATTATTTTTACCTTTTGATTCAAAAAAGGTGGAAATGGCAATGGTTGTTATGCTGTAGCTACCTAGTTGTTGGCGTGTATATTTGTTAAAAACGCCGTTACTATCGGCAAGAAAATAAAATTGGTCGGTAGTAGTATTCGTTCGTGTAGCGGTTAATTGTATTCTAAAATCACTAATAGGTTGAACGGTAGCCTGAATCTGAAGATTTTTATTATGCCGTTGCATAAAAGGTTCGTTTAACAACGAGCTTGTTGTTAGCCAATTATTTTGTGATGCTTTCCCAACAATGTCATCTTCTTGATGTCCGAACACAAATAAAAAACCGGGGGCAAAACTATTATTGATAGATAAGCCCAATAGTTTAGGAGACATCATATATCCGGGCAAAGCAGTCCCATTGCCTTCGGTATAAGCAAACGATACATTTTTAACCAACATCACTAAACGCAGAAAATTATCCAAAACTTCTTTTCCATAGTTTTTAGTAATTTTCACATCTTCATTTTCTTGATTATCGATAGAATCATTTATTGAAATTGCTTTATTTGATTTTACTTTCTGTTGTTCTTTATTCCATTTATCTTGTTTTGATTTTAGAATCGGTTTATCTTGTAGACTACTACCGAAAGTACCTTGATTAACTTTACGCAAATACTTCGATTTATTATATAAAGAAGTAAAACTTGCATTGATATTTACCTGTTTTGTGTTTGAATTTTCGATATCGTTACCAAGATAAGCTATTGCAGGAGCTGACATTTGCCAAGAATAAGTTGAGCCATAACGAACGCTGCTGGTTATAAAACTGAATACCGGAATTTTATTAATTGGAATTTGATAACTTGCATTAAAGTTTTGAGAATAGTTATTCATTTTCCCGAATTGCCCTACATTGTACCAAATAGAATCTTTTTCGGTTTTTGTATCTATTTTCCCTTGAGGTTCGTCGATTAATGCTTTGACAGAAGCTGAATAATCAAACTTAAGGGATTGGGTTATATCCCAAGCTAAGGAATAATTTCTTGACCATTCAAAGGCTTTTACATACATGGGTTCGGTTACAATAATTCCTTTACTTTTATTACGTAATTTACTTTCCTGATAATAGCGATAAACATCGGTACTAAATGAAAAAGACTTAGGAAATAGATAAAAATTGAAATCATAAATTAATTGCAGCCATTTAATAGCGGTTAATTTTTTAAAATTACCAAGTGGTTTATAGTTTTTAGGGCTCCATCCATACGTATAGCCAAATCCACCGGTATGTGTCATTAGGTCGTCATATTCATAGTTTTCATCTTGAACATTTTTTTCGGTATAGGCATAGGAGAAATCAAAATTTTCAATTCCCCATATATAATTTTTGCCACTTCCGGTTTTATTTTTTCTAACATTCATCAAACTGAAATTCTGACGTTGAACAATTTCAAGTGCTTGTTTATTGATTGAGTCTATCTCGTCTTGAGAATTATACGTTTTTAAATCTTCTTTTAATTTTACGTCCGGATTAAGGGGGTTATATTCGGGAGTACTTTGATTTTTAGAATAATCATAATGGAAAGGAATACTAACGCTCCATTTTTCGGGAAGAAATTTTCCCATTTGAAGGTTGGTTGCTACATCCATTGTAGTAACAGTTTCTTGTAAACGAGTGTAGGTTGTTGATTCGAGAGCACCAAAACCGGCAGTACGAATACTTGCTGCAAAAGAGACATCGCCCAAGTCAGCCAAATTAACTTTTACATTACCACGGGCAGCCCATCCGTCGTCTTCTTCAAAATTTCCCAATCGCAATTCATTCACCCAAATTTCAGCAGATTTAGGGAGCATATCATCATTATCACCTAGTGTTTTCTTTTTAGGATTACGAATTCCCATCATAATCACATTTACATCACCTAAATTAGGACTTCCTACAATACGTATTGTATTTTTACCATCATACGATAAATAAGGCTCATTAGCAGCATACGAAGCCCCGTTTCTATTAGCGATATTTCTTTCTTGTTTGGCATCAATTAGTTTTTGTAATTCAATTTCAATATTATTTTCCAGGGGCCAAATCAATGCCGAATCGTTTACATACCAATTGGTAAATTTTACCGGAATTTCATATTCATAATAATTTTCCGAAGCATCGGATCCCAAACGAATAAAGAAAGTAACTTCCCCTTGTTGAATATGATCTTCTAAAAACACCTTTTCGGCATGTAAAAAGAAACGTAAAGTTTTAAACCGTCTGAAGTCGAAACTGGTATTTTTATAGATTGCTCTAGCATCACCATCCATTAAATTAGCAACTTGCATGGTAAGACTTTGCTCGTTTAATTCCATCACAGAATTTTTTACAGAATATATTTCTTCTCGAGCTACGCTTCCCGGCATACGATAGGGTATAGGTTCTCGTTGATAATTTTCTTCAAGGCTTAATGTAGACACGGTAAAATTTGTATTATCTCCGGTAGTTCCAATCGGATAATCTCCACTTTGTTTAAGATCTTTGGAGTATTGTCGCCAATCGCCTCTAACCAATTCAAGGGATCCAAAACGGCAAATAATATTTTGAGAAAATCCTTTTAAGAAGATACGCATAAAACGTATGGAAGAAAAATCACTTATATTACCTATTACTTGATCGGGATGGCGTATAGGCACTTTAAATTGATACCATTTTACGGAAATTGTTTTACCGTTTTCCAAACGAACATTTGGATTTTCCATAATATCAACAATATAATTTTGACCGATTTGCATTTTATCGGGACTTAATTCCATCACATATTGATAATATCTTTCATCTTCACTTAATGTATTATCGTTATTGATATCTTCCATATTCGGTGACGAAGAGGACTGAGTAGCATATTTTTTTTCGGGATTATCTTCATCGGTAGGAGAATTCCCATCCATATTATTAAACAATTTGTATCTCTCTAAAATTTTTATATTATCATTGTCGTAATCGGTCCCTCTAAAATAATGATAATCATCAGCAGAAGGGTCGTCAACTATTTTCTGATAAACTGCAGGGCTCACTATTCCTTTTACAGTTACAAGATAATCGCTATAGAAAGTACGTTCTATAGAATCATAAAGACCTTCATAACCGACATCTTGATATTTTCGAGAAGTTACAGTATTGTCAAAAGCTGAAACAACCGATTGAATGGCGGGCACTCTTCCCCAAACCGTATAATCAATATTTTCATCGCTACCATCGGAAGGCAAACCATGTTCAAAACTTTTTCGTCCATCACGTAAAATATCTTCCGAAATATCGCCCAAATTTATATATAATTTACCGCCTGTATGCGATGGATTTTCATAAAAAGGGTCCATCATCCAAAATTCGATATATTCTATGTTGGAAGTTTCAAAATCGGTTGTTTCCAATTTACGCATAATACCTCCCCATCGAGTATCGGGATTCTTTAATGTACCGTCGGTATTCAAGCCTGCTGAAATTCCGACTAAGCCTAAAGCATCATAATTATAAGGTCCTCTTTCTTTTGGATAATATGCCAAATTAAAAACGGATAAGTAAGGGTCTTGACTGGTAGCATCAATACTTTTATACGGAAAAACTTCTTTTATTAAAATTCGACGAGCATATATATCCGATTTATCGTCGGAAGTAATGTTTGAAGGTGTTGATGTACTGTTATTATGAAATAATGGATCGATAATATACCACGCTATTTTGGCACGGTTAAACCCATATTCCAAACCGGATCCGGGACTTGCTTCGGGAAACATTCCTTTTTTTGTTTGATATTGAGGGGTACTTGCCAAAAACCAAAAACCAGGTGTAGATAGATTAATGGTCGTTTTAGATGCTTCAAAATCATCAACATATAATTGAGCTTCATTACCTTTTCCAATACTATTAGCATGTCCGGGAATAAAATGGGCAAATTCACCGTCAAACTGAATGCTTGACTCTTGCTTTGTTTTATATATTGGTAAATAGTTCAATGCTTTTGTGATGAAACGAACATCTTTTTTCATAGCAAAGTTTAATCCCCATATTGTATTATTAATAGGTTCTTCGCCAAAATTAACTTTAAAGGTTTCCGATCTTTCCCGTAAATTCAATAAAGTAGCTCCAATTACCATATCTTTGTTAATGACATGGTCGATGTGCATTCCAAACATAGTTTTAGTGTTTCCCATTACATTTGTACTTTCAACAGAAATATTAATGGGTGTTCCGGAACTTAAATAGTTTTGATTTAAAATACGCACGGTTCCTGCATTATAATCAACAGAATAATCTACTCCTTCGGTTAGGGTAATTCCACCGGCGGTTACGGTAACCGAGCCTTTTGCTATATTCCATACTCCTAATGAAATATCATTCCCATACGTTGATTTAAATCGACCTTCAAGATAAAATTTATTTTTTTCGGAATATTGTTGAGCTAATGTTTTGGTAGTTGAGTAAAGTGAATCGAAAGCGTATTTATCGCCTGCACCGGGACTGGATTTCAGCACTTCTCGTAAATCTTTACCAAAAGGTTCTACTGTTGGAAAGAAAATCCTTCCATACTCAGCTTGTACTGTTCCGCCAGAAGTTGCAGCACCCTCCATAAAATCAAAAACTCCATCGGGTATAGCTGCTTGTTGATAATTTAATCGGTCTAATCCTAATAAACGAATCAAAGCAACTCCTTTTAAACTTTCGTTTACATCGGAGAAATAACCTAAACCTATACCGCCTTCTTCTCCTTTATATAGTACGTTTAAACGAAATTCTTCGGAAGAAATTTGATACGCATTAAGAGAATACACGTTTTTCATCATTAATTTCCATAAAGGAATTTTA
>CAYZQG010000040.1:0-12439 GCA_964480685.1 uncultured Lentimicrobiaceae bacterium | reverse complement strand
AAACATTAAAAAGGTTACTCAGAAAGTAACCTTTTTAATGTATGTAATTATAAATTAATTTCTTTTACCAAGCAAACAATGGACGATGAGCCATCATATCGTACACGTTTTTACGTGTTTTTTCGATTAGGCTTTCGTTGTTGACATCGGAAAGGATGGCATCCATCATATCTACAATAACCGGCATATCGGCTTCTTTCAGTCCACGGGTAGTAATGGCGGGAGTTCCAACACGAATACCGGATGTAGTAAACGGTGTGCGGCTGTCGAAAGGAACCATGTTTTTGTTGATGGTAATATCGGCTTTTACCAACGTATTTTCGGCAACTTTACCGGTAAGGTCTGGAAATTTAGTACGTAAATCGATCAACATCAAGTGATTGTCAGTACCGCCGGAAATTATCTTATATCCTTTGTTAACAAATGCTTTTGCCATGGCATCGGCATTTTTCTTTACTTGTTGAATGTATTGGGTGTAGGAATCGGTTAGGGCTTCGCCAAAAGCAACGGCTTTGGAAGCTATTACATGTTCGAGCGGACCGCCTTGTACACCTGGAAAAACGGCAGAGTCGAGCATTGCCGACATGGTTTTGATTTCGCCTTTGGGAGTGGTAACGCCCCACGGATTGTTGAAATCTTTGCCCATCATAATCAACCCGCCGCGAGGACCGCGTAAGGTTTTATGGGTGGTTGTAGTGCAGATATGACAATATTGAACGGCATTGTTTAATAAACCTTTGGCTATTAAACCGGCAGGGTGTGAAATGTCGCCCATGAGTATGGCTCCGATTTTATCGGCAATTTCACGCATGCGTTTCCAGTCCCAATCACGACTATATGCCGATGCACCGCCAATTATCAATTTCGGACGTTTTTCAAGTGCAACAGCTTCCATTTTGTCGTAGTTAATGGTGCCTGTTTCTTCTTCTACCGAATAATCAACCACATTGTAAAGAATACCCGATGAGTTTACGGGCGAACCGTGCGACAAGTGTCCGCCATGATTCAGGTTGAGCCCCATAAAGGTATCACCCGGCTTTAAACAGGTCAACAGTACTGCCATGTTGGCTTGTGCTCCCGAATGCGGTTGCACATTTGCCCATTCGGCACCGAAAAGTGTCTTGGCTCTATCAATGGCGAGTTGTTCGGTTTGATCCACAATCTGACAGCCTCCATAGTAACGTTTACCCGGATAGCCTTCGGCATATTTGTTTGTCAAAACGGAACCCATAGCTTCGATTACCTGATTGCTGACAAAGTTCTCGGAAGCAATTAATTCAATGCCATGTGTTTGTCTTTGCCTTTCTTTTTCGATTAAATCGAAAATCTGTTTATCTCTTTCCATTATGATGATATATTTTAAAATGTTAAATTTTCAGTTACAGATGTGCAAAAGTAGCATTTTTTTATATATAAGAAAAAGAATGGAGAATTAAAAATAGAGAATGGAGAAATAGAAAAAATAAGATATACGTTACTAATTCGAAAAAGATAATTAATACCGGAAAAGATTCATCACAACAATTAGCAGTATTGAATTTCATATATTTATAATTATTCTTAAATATATTTATATTTTTTTTAGAAAAAAAGAATTATGAATAATAAAAAATATTATTTTTGCAAAGAAAATCATTAATCAACTAAAATTAATAGTGAAACCATTAAACTTTTAAATCATGAATAATTTAAAAAAAATCATTTTAATCCTTCTTTGCATAATTTGTTCAACTAAACTGTTTGCATATAGTTTTTCAGTTATAACATACGGTGATACAATTTATTATGATGTTACAAGTAGTTCATCTCCTTATACGGTTGCCGTTACTTTTTCGTCAGCCTATACAAATTCATATACGGGATCTATTTCGATTCCTTCTTCCGTTACGTACAACAGTATTAATTATTCGGTTACAAGTATTGGTGATTATGCATTTCACGATTGTAGCGGATTAACTTCGGTAAGTGTTCCCAATACGATACTATTGATAGGGCAAAATGCCTTCTATTATTGTACGGGATTAACATATATTTCTATTCCCGCTACGGTTACATCTATCGGACAAAATGCTTTTGTAAATTGTATTAATTTAACGACTATAATTATTCCGAATACAATGACTGTTATTAAAGCAGGAACTTTTCTAAAATGCAGCAAATTAAGCTCTATTAGTATTCCTAATTCAATTATAAAAATCGAAGATTATGCCTTTGAAGCATGTAAAAATTTAACATCGTTAACGATCCCTAACTCGGTTACAACTATTGGAGTCGGTGCATTTGATTCGTGCATTAGTTTGACTAATATCGTATTAGGAAATTCAATAGATACAATTAAAGATTATGCATTTCAATCATGTGTCGGTTTAACAAAAATATTATTAAAGAAAACAATACCACCTAAAATTTATACAAATACATTTAATTATGTAAATCGAACTATTCCAGTCTATGTTCCTTGTGGGTCAAGTACTTTATATAATACAACTTCTCTTTGGAATACTTTTACTAATTGTAAAGATTCTTTAATGTTTACTGTATCCGTTCAAGCTAACAAATCTGCATGGGGAACCGTAACTAAAACAAATACGTTAAGTTGCACTAACGATACGTGCGTTATTACTGCTACACCAAAAAATAGTTATAATCATTTTCTATATTGGAACGATGGAGATACAACAAGTTCAAGAATAGTAAAAGTTTATAAAGATACTATATTTACTGCTATTTTTGCTATTGATTCTCATAGTGTTTTTTTATATATTGATACAACTATGGGATCGGTAAGCGGAAATCGCAATTATGCTTATGGAACGAATGCTTATATAATGGCAATTCCAAAAGCACATTATCATTTTATAAAATGGAATGATAACAATAAATTCAATCCGCGAATGTTTACCGTCATAAAAGATACTTCGTTTACGGCTATTATGGGATTAGACACGCATTCTGTAACTATTTTATGTAATGATACAAACATGGGAATTGTATCAAGCAACGGTAAATATCCTTATAATTCAACTATTAACATAAGTGCAACAGCTAATTCACAATATCATTTTGTTAAATGGAACGATGAAAATATTGATAATCCCAGAACAATAACAGTTATTAAAGATACCGTTTTTACAGCAATTTTTGCTATTGACTCAAATATTGTAATTACAAATAGTGATACCAATATGGGTACGGTATTAGGAGCAGGCATGCACGCAAGAGGTAGTTTCGTAATTTTAACGGCAATAAGCAAACCGCATTATCATTTTATGTATTGGAATGATGGAGATACTAATAATCCGAGAACAATAACGATTTTTCAAGATACAATATTAACTGCTATTTTTGCCATTGATACTCATCAAATCAATGTTTTATCCAGTAACGATTCATGGGGAACCGTAACCGGTAGCGGATTTTTCCCTTATGGGAGTATCGATACATTAACAGCTACCCGTAATCCAAACGATAATTATTTCTTTCATTATTGGAATGATGGGAATTTAGATAGTGTAAGAATGATAACTGTAACTCAAGATTCTGTGTTTACGGCAATTTTTATGGGAATGCCTCATGTAGAAGAAACCGACGTCAACAATAATATTAAACTTTATCCAAATCCTGCAAGTGATAAATTATTAATAGATTTTAATGAAGGTATTATTACCGAAGTGAAACTATTTGATGTGATTGGAAGAGAAGTAAAAAGTATGCTCATTGATAACAGTAGAGCTATTTTAACTATTAGTGATATCCATGCAGGAATATATTTTGTAAAAATAATTTCAGAAAAAGAAATATTATTTCGAAAATTTGAAAAGAAATAATCAAGATATTTTCACTCCCGTCTTTTCCATATTCTCCCAAAATTCAGGATAGGATTTATTGACACAAGCCGGATTTTCGATGTGAATTTCAGGGAAAATACCGCTGAGTAAAGCAAAACTCATTGCTAAACGGTGATCGTTATACGTATGAAAATATGGGATAACATCGTTTTGTTTTTCCGAAGGAGAAATAACTAAATTGTTTTCAATGAATTGTATATCGGCAATTTTTCCCAATTCGTTCATTAAGGCTTCTATGCGGTTACTTTCTTTATATTTTAAGTTTTCAACACTTGAAATGCTTGCATTGATTTTTAATCCACAACAAAGAACGGCAAGTGTAGGAATTAAATCAAGACAAGCACGAGCATCGAATTGAAAATAAGATAGTTTTTTTTCTTTTGTTTTTCGCAGAAATACACCTTCTTTTTGATAATTAACTTCCACTCCACATTGTATTACAATATCTTCGATAATGCTATCGACTTGCAGTTTACTTTTTTTCAAATTGTTTATAACAATATTTGTAGTAGGATGTAACGCTGTCCATGCAAACCAATAAGCCGCCGAAGACCAATCGGATTCGACCATAACGGTTTGCTTTTGTTGAAAGAAAGTTGTATAAATATATGCAATGTCATTATTTTGACACGAAATGTTTATTCCAATACTTTGCATTAAGCTTAAAGTCATCTGAATATAAGGTAAGGAAGCGGTGTTTGCAGAAAATCGAAGGGTTATATCTTGTTTTAATAACGGTAAAATCAATAAAAAAGCACTTACAAACTGACTGCTTTCATGTGAATCGATAAAAAGCGTTTCAGGAATAGTCAATGTTTCGGAACCCTCTATTAACAAAGGTGGGAAGCCTTCTTTTTCTAAATATTGGATGTTGGCATCCATTGATAATAATACATCTACCAAAGCTTTTATCGGTCGGCTTTTCATGGCATTGTTCCCGGTAAGAAACCATTTGCCCTTTTGCAAGCAAAGGTAAGTACATAAGAATCGAAATGCAGTTCCACAGTTTTGAGCATTTACTTCTTTGATTTTTTGCGGATTTGCAGTTTTTATATCCGATAACAGCCGAAGCAATAATTGGGTATCATCGGCAGTAGAAAGGTTTTGAATACAAAGATTTGGGACAACTATTTCTTTTAACATCAACCATCGGTTACTTATGCTTTTAGAAGAAGGAATTTTTACAGAAATAACCTCCTTTTTTGGTTGATATGTTAATGAAATGGTAGAAGAAAGCATGTTTATTCTTTTTTAGGTTCGGCAAAAGCAAACATACAAAGCAAGGCATTGAAAATGGCAAAAAAAGCTACCCCCACTTGACGTTCCAACATGGATTCGGTCAAGAAGTTTACACTAATAATAAGCGTAAATACAACATAAAGAAAGTAGTTCTTTTTATGAGCTATCCAAATAGAATAAATTTGTCCGGCAATAAACGTAAAAAACCCGAGAAAGCCTAATGTTACGAGCAATTGAAGGTATTGATTGTGGCAATTAAATTCTTCGAGATAGTAATCAAAATGTAAATTTTTTGCATAATTCAGTTTTAACGATGCTTTTGAATCACCGGTTCCGGTGCCCCATGGTAAATTATTTTTGGCAACTTCAAGGGCGTTGGTCCAAATAGTATATCGAGTATCTTTCTTAAAATCTGTTAGATGATTAATCCTTTCCATTTGAGATAAAAATCTATTAAAGTTTTTAGGAAGATACGAATAAAGAGTTCCTCCAATGAGAATAATTAAAAAAATATACAATAGATTTATTTTTTTTATTCGTTTTTGAAAAAGAATATAAAAAAACAAAACAACAAAAAGAAAAGCTAATACAAAAAATGCTGTTTTAGAACTTAATAGAAAAATATCACCGATAAAAACCGGAAAACATAACAAGTAAAAAATTTTCTCAATGATAGTAGTTTTTCTATGAAGTAAAAAATAAATCATTACGGCAATAGCCAACGTATACATCATTGAAGCATACGAGGGATGATGTAAAAATGACCCGTATGTATAAAAGAAATTGGCTACGTTAAGGTCTTTGGAGTAAATAATATAAGAAGAATAAATATTATAGCCAACAGCAATAAGACATCCGGTAATAAAGGTATTAAAAAGAATTTTTATACGTTTCGAAGTCCAATATGTTAATTTGGAAGTAAATAAAATCAAAGGCATAGCCAAAAAAGGAAGTTTCAAAACAATATCGTTTATACCGTAAGTCATATTATCGGAATAAAGTAATCCGATACAATATAAGACAAACAAGCCTGTAAAGAGCAGTAAAGGAAGAATTAAACGGTTTTCTTTTACCGTTTTCCATTTATCCTGAAAGGATGGCGTTTGTTTTTTTATACGGGTAAAAAGTAAGCACAACGTATCGGTCAATACTTCCACAACCCAATTAAACGAAAGCAATAACATGAGAGGAGGTAAAAATGTACGCTGAAGAGGCATGGCAAAAACCATTAACAGTAAAATTCCGTATTGGAAATAAAAATGTATTTTTTGTCTTTTCATACACGTAATTATACGTTATTATTGCCTTCCACAATAATAACAATTTCACCTTTAACGGTTTTTTGTTTAAAATATTCAATAGCATCGGCAAGTGATCGGCGAACATTTTCTTCATAAATTTTGGTAAGCTCTCTCGAAACACAAACCTTTCGTTCCAATCCGCAAATTTCAGCCAGTTGTTCCAATGTTTTAACTAAACGGAAAGGAGATTCATAGAGAATAAAGGTCTCTTTGATTTCGGATAAATGTTGAAGGGCTGTTTGTCTACCTTTTTTATGGGGTAAGAATCCGTAAAAATAAAAGCGATCGCAAGGTAATCCGGAATGAACCAATGCCGGAACGAAAGCGGTTGCTCCGGGAAGACATTCAACCTCCATATTTTCTTTGATACATTCACGAATTAGTAAAAAGCCCGGGTCGGAAATTCCGGGTGTGCCGGCATCGCTTACCATGGCAACCGAGTGGTGTTGCTCGATGAGTCGGATAAAAGTATTTAATTGTTTGTGCTCGTTGAATTGATGGTAAGGAATAGTTTGTTTTACAATATCATAATGAGATAACAGTTTAGCACTTACACGAGTATCTTCGCATAAAATCAAATCAACTTCTTTCAAAATACGTAAAGCACGCAGTGAAATATCTTCTAAGTTCCCGATGGGAGTAGGTATGATATATAATTTTGCCATTAATCAATATGATAAAGGTTTACGTAATCGGTAATCAGTTTGAATAAACCGGTATAGCCACCAAGTGTTAAGTTTTCCAAGGTATCGGAAGTATGGTGATAACGCCCCGATTTACCCATACCGTAAATAAAAAAAGCTTGTGCCCCATTTTTATAGAAAGGATAATGATCGCTGTTGTTCGAAGCTTCTCTATCTACCACTTTTTTTAAATAATGATTCGTATCGTTGAGGGTTACAAATTTTTTAAATTCTTCAGGAAAAGCTTTACCACAAACAAAAGTAACGCCTTCTTCTCCGGTTCCTACCATGTCGAAATTTATTACGGTTTTAATATTGGAAATGGGGAAAAAGCTGTTTTCAACGTAATGAGTTGAGCCCAGTAATCCGATTTCTTCACCGCTAACGGCAAGAAATACAATGGAATAATCGGGTTGATTTTCGGGTTGACTATAATAACGTGCTAAATCCATGATAAATGCCGTTCCGCTGGCATTATCGTTGGCACCATAAAATGTATACTTTTTACCGAATTGTCCTAAATGATCGTAATGCCCTACAAACACAAAAAATGAATCGGGATACGTTTTCCCTTTCACATAACCGCATACATTTTGGGTTTGATAGTTTTCGATATACCGACTGTATACATTAATAAAAACCGATTTTGGGTTTTTAGGTAAACAAGTTTTAGTAACATTGACCGTTACATGATTTGCTTTTATTCGTCCGTAAGCCAATCGCCAAGGAAGTAAATTTTTACTCACTAAAATATACCCTTTAACATGCAATAGATTTAATTGAGACGTTTCTAAGACTTTGTTATATATAAGTTGTTGTATCGAATCTTTGGTGTCTAATCTACTAATATCAATCAAAACAAAATATTGTTCTTGGTTTTTGAATGAAATATCTTTTTTAGAATAAATATCTTTTGCCTTCATGGATTTAATGGGAAATGATCCTTGCATTGCACAGGAATATGCCATAAATTGAGCGTTTTCAAAGAGTTCGGGCTTTGGAAATTTTTCACCGAAATACACCAACGCATCTCCTTCAAACGCATTCATATTAATAAAATAGGGTTGATAATAATCGGGAGTCCATTTTTCGAGGTTAAATTTTTTGAATTCATTTGAAATGTAATGTGCTGCAATGCTATCGCCTTTAAATGCGTATCCTCGTCCATGAAAATCAGTGGATGAGAGCATTGCAATGGTTTGTCGAAAATATAAACTATCTTGTGCTTTAAGTTTAAAGCCGGAGATTAGAAATAAAATGCCGATGAAAAAAGGAATTAATTTTCTCATTTTTGTTTTTTGGAAGGTTTTAACATCTTAATAAAAAAATAAACGGTCATTGAGGTAACTGAAATCATTACCGAAAGCATTATTATTAAAGAGGATGTGTTCATGCCGTAATTAATTATTGATTTATACAAAAGTACATTTTTTCAATGAATAAATATCAACTTTATGCCGATAAATCGAAAGGAGTTGCAAAATTATGGTGCATTTTTTTATAGCCTATCCGTATTAAAATACCGATAATAAGTAATAATAAAAGTAAACTTATTCGGGATACATCTATATAAAAAACATTATTGATAACCGTTCCTTTATAGAGTTTATCTCCTATATGAACTTGTTTGCCAATTCCTACCAGTAATTGATGATTGCTTTGATATTCATACGATTGATTTCCATTTTCTCCGCTAACACGGATATAATTTCGGTTGTTGTGTACATACATCGAATCTACTACACCGTTGTTTTCGGCATAAAAACAATCGCTTATCCATGCCTGATTCGGACCCACTCCTTGATGACGCAATTCACCTATAATGCTCGCATTATCAAGTTCCCATCCTTTAAAACTTATTTTTGACCAATCGTCGTTTTTAGGTTTAATCAACGAAGCGAGAAAAATAACAATTAATAAAATAGGTGTAATGTATTTTAATACAAATTTAAAGAAACGTGGAACGTTCATATCGGCACCGATATGCATCATTTTCCAACCTTTATCAATTCCCAGGAACCAAGAAAACAAAATAGCTTCCAACATGGCAAAGATTACCAACGAAACCGTTCCCGCCCAATAATCATATTGGTCAAAAACGCCTTTAGAAAAGAATAAAACAGTAGGAAGTCCAAATAAAAGAATAATCAATCCGAACGCTAAAGAAGATTTTTTACGATTCCATCCAAATGCATCTTTCAAAAAAGCAACAATCGGCGAGCCCATTGCCAACGAAGAGGTGATTCCCGAAAAAAATAATAATCCGAAAAAGGCAACACCCGCCAACACACTCATAATGTTTCCCCATTGGCTGAATAAGAAGGGTAAAGAACGGAATCCTAAGCCAAAGCCTCCGAAATTGGCTAATTCTACCACTTTGTCGATACCAAAATATCCGATAGAAATCGGAATAATAATAGCACTACCGATAACAATTTCACAAAATTCGTTGGTAAAACCGGTTGTCATGGAATTAACAACAATATCGTCATTTTTCTTTAAATAAGAAGCATAACATTGTATACAACCCATTCCGAGCGAAAGCGTAAAGAAAATTTGACCGGCTGCCGCCAACCACACTTTCGGATTGGCTAACGAACTGACTGTAGGTGTCCAAAGAAAATTTAATCCTACAATACCGTCATTTATCGCTCCATCTTCTCCGGCTTTTAAGGTGCAGGCTTTTACCGCTAAAAACAGACCGAACAAAATAAGCAAGGGCATACAGATTTTCGCAACTTTTTCAATCCCTTCCTGTAATCCGCGACTTAATATCCAAATATTTAAACCTAAACATAAAATATAAAAAATCACGGCTTCATACGGAACTCCGGTTGTAGAATGTTTAATATCTAAATAACCGTCGAAAAAACCCGAAACTTGTGTCTCGGACATGCCTTTAAACGTGCCGACAATCGAATGAAAAACATACGACATCGTCCAACTCTCAATATAACAATAATAAGCCGCAATAGCAATGTTTGAAAAAATGCCTAATGCTCCTATATATTTCCAAATCTTTCGTTTATCAATGCTTTGAAGAATGTAAGGAGGTGAATTAAACCCTTTTAGTCCGCCATATTTACCGGTAGACCATTCAATAAACAACAAGGGAATTCCCAATAAAATAAAAGACAAAAGATAGGGGAGAATAAAAGCTCCACCGCCGTTTTGAATAGCTTGTATGGGAAAACGAAGGAAATTGCCTAAGCCTACCGCATTACCTGCCATCGCTAAAACCAATCCCAATCGTGAACCCCAAACTTCTTTTGGTTGAGTCATAATCGTGTCGTGTTATATTTTAAAACGCAAAATTACATAAAAATGATTTTATAATTCATCTAAAATATGAAGAATGTTGTAGCTTTTCCACATGAAACTTTTATTATAAATATTGCTTAATATAATAATTAGCGTTCCATCGCTCGGACGATGAACAAACAAACTGTGATTTCCATTCCATAAACCGCCATGATACAACAAGGGTTGATTATTGCCCGTACAACCGATATGTAAACCATACCCATAATTGTTACACGGATTTTTATCCGAATTATGTGGAGCACAAGCCAAAGCAAGAGTTTGCTTTTTAATGATTTTACCCGAGAAAAGAGCTTTATCCCAGAGATATAAATCATTTACCGAACTAAAAACACCTTTATCACCCACAACTCCCGATAAAAAATTTCGCGGATAAACTTTTTTATTTCCTTTATGTCCTAACATAATTTCTTGCTGACTTCCATATTGATACAAAAAGGTTTCTTTCATACCTAAAGGTTCAAAGATGTTTGTATCTAAAAAATGTTTAAACGTCATTCCCGATACTTTTTCAACTATACTTGCCAAAACCGCATAACCGGTATTGTTGTATTCAAATTCATTATCGGGTTCGATACTGCATTTAGGTTTGTGTTTTTGCAGCATTAAAAGCAAACTGTCGTTGGTTAAAGGAAAAGAAGAATTTTTATGGTATTTTTCGGCAAACGAAAAATATTCGGGTAAGCCAGAACGATGACAAAGTAATTGATGTACAGTAATTTCACTATACGGGAAATCGGGTATATAGTCGCTTACTTTTTTGCTCACATCAATTTTACCTTGTTCATAAAGCAACAAAACCGATACTGCGGTAAACATTTTACTCATGGAACCAATCTCAAATGAAGCATGAAGATTCAATGGCTCTTTGGTTGTAAAGTTGGTATATCCCGAAACATTTTGGAAAAATATGGTATCGCTTTGAGCGATGAGTATGGCACCGTTGAAAGCCCTTTTAGTAGCAAGATATGTAAATAAAGTGTCTAATTTTTTCTGTTTATATACAAGGTTTAAACTGTCGAAATAACGATTGTTTTCGCTAAAACTATTTGAATTTAATTGTGAAATACAAGGTGTTACACTCATCACAATCAAAAAAATCAACCCATATTTTTTAATGAATTCGAACAGCACGAAAATACTTTTTTTTAAATCAATGTTTTATAACGCAAAAATAGCAAAAAAAGAAGGAACAAATACTAATTTATAATGAAAAATGATACTTTTGCAAAATTAAAATTTACAACTAATCAACCTTATTTTGATGTTTTATGCAATAAAAAGATTGATAAAATATGTATTAGTATATGGACATAAATAAAATACTATTTGAACCCTTAGCTTCCGTCCATGAAAAAGACGTTATGGACATTTTTAATTATTATGCTGAAAACGGTTTTGCTGCTTATCCCGAGCAAAAACTCCCTTATTCATTCTTCCATAAATTTTTGGAAATCACACATTCGTATCCGGCTTATGCTATTAAAGTTGAAGAAATTATTGTCGGGTTTTGTTTTTTAAGAGCCTATAATCCTTTTCCGGCTTTTAAAGACACTGCCGAAATAAGCTATTTTATCTCCCCGACTTTTACGGGAAATGGAATGGGAAAAATTGCCTTAGATAACTCGAACAAGAAGCTAAAAGCTTGGGAATAAAAAATATTTTGGCAAGCATCACCTCCGAAAATAAACAAAGTATTGCATTTCATAAAAGAAACGGATTTAGCCAATGCGGACAATTTCCTCAAATCGGCAAAAAATTTAATACTCCATTTGATATTATTTGGATGATTAAAAAACTCCCTTTATAACTATGTTTAAATTAGTGGCTTTCAAATTTTTGTGATTTTATAAAGTTTAAAAAGTTGTATTTTTGTGAAAAATAAGTTGTTTTGATTTTGTCCCGATATGGTGCCGGAAAACGATGGCAATCAGCTTATTTTATTATTTTAAAATATAAGTAATTTATTGTAATATAGTTTTTTTAAATTTCAATTCCATTTTGGTGCGACTGAAAGTTGAAAAAACAGAAAAGGAGATTATCCCTT
>CAYZQG010000039.1:0-12712 GCA_964480685.1 uncultured Lentimicrobiaceae bacterium | reverse complement strand
AGGAAAGTTCACCGTTTAATAAACCGTTATACGTTTGTATACGCTCATCATAAATAGTTGTATATCCATCTTTTTTGAGTTGTTCAACAGCTAATTCGGTATAACGAGCCATGGCCGGATTTTTATCGGAGGCAATGAAAGTATCCAAAGGATAATAATAACTGGAAAGCAATTTTACATCTTTATAAAAATGACCGTTTAAGGTATCACTTCCTGTAGAATAAAATTTTCTTTCACTATGAACAAATTGACCAATATATCCGTAATCAAATAGATTAGTTCCATGATACTTGTTATAAGTAGTAGAAGTTGAAAACTGATAATCTCCTTGAATTCGATAGATTGCATTTTTAAAAATTGAATTTTTACTATTATCAAACATTTGAGTAAAACGAAACATTGCTAATCCTCCCATGCCTTCTGTCTCGGCATTGTTCATGGAATTAAAAAGAGAATTGGCAAAACTCCAGTTTCTTCCTTTAGAATAACTGAATCGTCCATTTAAAATTAAACTAACGTTATTTTTTGCTCTGAAATCCAATTTACCGGATAAAGTTCCGCCATAACCCTCTCCATTTTGAACGGTTTTACCTATAGTTAGTTGATCTTTTGTAATAAAAGCAATTTCGGGATTCATGGCTGCAGATGAACCTGCTTCCGTTGAAGCACGTAAAGGATTTTGAATTAACTCATCAATCAAACTTTGAGAAGCTCTATATGTACCACCTCTATAAGAACCTCCAGGCGAGTACGAAGCAACGGCGGTAAACATATAACCTGCTTTAAACTTTTGATTGTCCGGTTTGATTTTATTCTTTTTTGTATCAATAGGTCCTGAAATCATTAATTGTAATCCAGCATTATTATAACCATCAACATTTCCATAAGCATCACAATATCCATTAAAGGATGGTGAAGGTCCTTTGGTTTCAATTTCTACCACACTCGAAGCATCACCATAACGAGCAGGAATTCCACCGGCAATTAGGGAAACACTAGCTAATGCAGATGCCGGAATTCCTCCGGAACCACTCATTTTAATCCCATCTTGAATGTATTGCGTTTCTCCAGTTCGGCTTCCTCTAACACTCATATTACCACCGGAACCAACCACTGCACCCATTGTGGATAACGCACCATCAACTGTTTTTCCGGGCATATTTTTAATGGCATCTGCACCAATTGATGTTCTTGATTCAGTTTGATCTTCATCAAAAAACTTTTTATCTGTAATTATTATTTCTTTTAAAAGTTCGCCTGTCCCACAATTAATTTTTACATCTTTAAATTTCACTTCACTGCCTTTAAACTCCAATCCAACAATTTTTGTTTCTTGACATCCCATATAAGTTACCGAAACATCAAATATACCCGTAGGAATTAATTTTAGTGTAAAGCTACCATCTTCCGCTGTAGAAGTTCCAGTAATCATTGATTTTTCCTGCATCAATTTTACAGTTGCAAACTCAACAGGTTTTCCGTTTTCATCGATTACCTTTCCTTTTAAAGTTGCATTTTGGGAATAGCTTATGCTTATGATAAACATTACTATACCAAAGATATAAAATATTTTTTTATACATATTTTTATTGTTTTAATTAGAAAAATTATAACAAGACTTTCTTTCAAAATTTGAAGTTGTAAAAGTATAACATTTTTTAATTGGATTTTATACTTTTATGCAATTTTTTATCGTTTTTTTTTTAATCTGTTTGTTTATCAATGAGATAATTTTTGAATAATATTTATTTTATTGATACCCTTTTAGTTACAAAGGGGGAAAAAAAATATTTATTTCTCCGTACAGCTAGCTTTATTTCGGTTCTTACGAATTGTTTGCCCAACAGCATTTTTACTTTTTCTTTTGCTCTCTTTCATCATTTTACGTGTTGATTTACTTTGATTTTTAAGATGTTTTTTAATGTCTTTCTGGTAAGCCCTTTCCCCTTCTTTTTCTTTGGCTTTTCTGTCGGCTTCTTGTTTTTCTACTTCTGCCTGTACTTCCGTCTTACAAGTAGGAAGTGTTGTTCCTATTATAACGAGTACACATATATAAACAATTAATTTAATTGAATAAAACAACTTATTATTTTGCATAGATTAATATTTACCTCTAATTTAATAATGCAAAGATATACTATTTTCATTATATCTTACATTACTATTTTTAAAAAATTGTTTTTTATTAAAAACCTTACAAGTGATGAAAATAGTAGCTTTAAAAATTGTATTTTTGCAAAAAAAAAATAATGAGACAGAAATATATATTAATAATGGTAAGTATAATCATGACAATGGTTCATTCAAATGTAAAAGCACAAAATTTAGAATATAATCCTTTATTAGCTCCCTGGAACACACCCTATCAAACTCCCCCATTTAATCAGATAAAAACCGTACATTACTTACCTGCTTTTCATTCGGCTATTACCGAAGCAAAAATTGAGATTGATGCGATTGCCTTGTCAAGCGATGTCCCTACTTTTGAAAACACCATTGTTGCACTTGATAGAGCAGGTGCTACTTTAACACGTATATCCAATGTGTTTTTTAATCTCTTAGAAGCAGATGCAAGTAAAGACTTACAAGATGTTGCAAAAGAAATCATGCCTTTAGTAAACGATTATCAAAATTATATTACCTTAAACGAAAAATTATTTATTCGTATTAAGGAAGTGTATGATAATCAAGCACAACTTACACTCACGCCGGAACAACTTATGCTTTTAAAAAACACCTATTTAAATTTTTCTCGTTCGGGAGCAAATTTAAATTCGCAAGAAAAGCAGCAATATGAAACCTTAACACGTGATTTAACCGATTTAACACTCAAATTTAAAGAGAATGTACTAACGGCAACCAATAATTATTATTTACATATAAACAACGAAGCCGATTTGAAAGGTATTCCCGCTCAAGAAAAACAAATTGCCGCAACAAAAGCCAAAAGCAAAAATCTTAAAGGATGGATTTTTGATTTAAGTGCGCCCAGTTATACTGTTTTTATGAAATATGCCGACAATCGAGAATTACGGAAACAACTTTACATTGCCTACAACAGCCGCGGTTTTCATACCGAAAATTCCGATAACTCGAATATTATTATTCAAATTGCCAATAAACGCTTGGCTTTTGCCAATTTATTAGGGTACAAAACGTATGCCGACTATGTGTTAGAAACTAGAATGGCTGATAACAAAGATACCGTCATGAATTTCTTGCATCGTATGACCAAAACATCAAAAGAAGTAGCAAGAAATGAACTTATTGAATTACAGAAATTTTCAAAATTAAACGAAGATTTACAACGTTGGGATTGGGCATACTATGCCAATAAATTAAAAATGCAGAAATTTAATCTTGATGAACAGGTTGTTAAAGGCTATTTTGAATTGGAAAATGTAAAAAAAGGAATTTTTGCATTAACCAATAAACTATACGGCTTACGTTATGAATCGGATAAAACAATTCCGTTTTATCATAAAGATGTTCAAGTTTATAAAGTTTTTGATGAAACCAATCAAGTCATTGCTATTCTTTTTTTGGATTTCTATACTCGAGACACAAAACGTAATGGAGCTTGGATGACTGCCTTTAGAGAACAATATATAAATGAAAAGGGGAATAATATCATTCCCTTAGTTTCATTAGTATTAAATTATTCGGCTCCGAGCGGCAATCAACCTTCTTTATTAACCTATGAAGAGCTTAAAACCTTTTTACACGAATTTGGACATGCTTTGCATGGCATGCTTTCACAAGTTCATTATACCTCCTTATCCGGAACCAATGTTCCACGCGATTTTGTTGAGTTGCCTTCCCAAATCATGGAAAACTGGGCAAGTGAAAAACAATTTCTTGATTTATTTGCCAAACATTATAAAACTGGAGAACTAATTCCCGATACCCTTATTCGACAAATAGTGAAAGCTAATAATTTTCAAGCGGGATATTCATTTCTGCGTCAACTCAATTTTGGAATTTTAGACATGGCATGGCATTCCATTACAAGTCCACTTGATATTACAATGGAAAGTATAGAAACAAAAGTAACTAAAGAAACCGAAATTTTACCGTTAGTTGAAGGTTGTAACATCAGTACAGCATTTTCACACATTTTTGCAGGTGGATATGCAGCAGGCTACTACGGATACAAATGGGCTGAAGTTTTAGATGCCGATGCCTATTCATTTTTTAAAGAAAACGGAATTTTTAACAAAAAAACAGCTGCCTTATTTAAAAAATATATTTTATCTAAAGGGGGAAGCGAAAAACCAATGGATTTGTACATGAAATTTAGAGGACAAGAACCCACGGAAGAAGCCTTAATGAAACGAAGCGGGTTGATGTCGAACGGTAAAACAGGTACACAAAATACAAAATAATCAATTTTCGGATAATACAATGAGCCGCCTTTCGTTAAATATTACCTGAAATATCCATATTTACGTTTAATTATTTATTTATAATTCAACACTTTAATAATCATTTCATTCGATAATGTAATTTTTATTTAAATAAATAAACCTTTTAAAAAAAAAATATTATTTTTGCATTCTAATAATCACTAAAATAAAAGACATGTATCAAGAACAAAAAATATGTTTGAATCCTTTAGTTGAACAACTAAAAAAAGACCCGAAAGATTTTACTAAATCAGATATTATTAAGTTTATTGAAGACAACGAAATCAAAATTTTAAACTTTCGTTATGTAGCCGGTGACGGGCGATTAAAATCGCTTAATTTTGTTATATCTGACAGTATTTATTTAGATCAAGTTCTTTCTTATGGAGAACGTGTTGACGGATCAAGCCTATTTTCGTTTGTCGAAGCCGGTTCGAGCGATTTATACGTAATACCTCGTTTTAAAACTGCTTTTTTAGATCCTTTTGCCGAACTACCAACCTTATGTTTATTATGTTCCTATTATACCAAAGATGGAAAACCGTTGGAAACTTCGCCCGAATATGTATTGCGTAAAGCCTGTCAATCGTTTCGTGAAGTAACCGGAGGGATGGAATTTAATGCCATGGGTGAATTGGAATACTATGTCATCGGTCAAAAAGAAGATTTATTTTTAGCCACCGATCAAAAAGGATATCATGAATCAGGACCTTTTTCAAAATTTGAGCAATTCCGTGCTCAAGCCATGTATTTCATTGCTCAAACGGGCGGAAAAATTAAATACGGACATTCTGAAGTCGGAAATTTTACCGTTGGAGATAAAATTTATGAACAAAACGAAATCGAATTCTTAGTAACAAACGCAGAAGATGCAGCTAATGAGCTTATTATTGCAAAATGGATTATTCGACGTTTAGCCTATGAATACGGTCTTGATGTAACTTTTGCACCCAAAATTACCGTTGGTAAAGCCGGTAGCGGAATGCATATTCATACTCAAATTACAAAAGACGGCAAAAACCAATACGTAGATAACGGAGTGTTAAGCAATGTTGCGAAAACAGCTATTGCAGGATTTATGCAATGTGCCGGTTCATTAACCGCTTTCGGCAATACAAATCCCACTTCATACTTCCGTTTGGTACCTCATCAAGAAGCTCCTACTTCCATTTGCTGGGGCGATAGAAATCGCTCGGTCTTAGTACGCGTGCCGCTGGGATGGTTATCGAAAGAAGACATGGTTGCGAATGAAAACCCCTTAGAAAAACCAAATAAAGTAGATGGTTCCTATAAACAAACGGTTGAATTTCGTTGTCCCGACGGGTCTGCCGACATCTATTTATTATTGGCCGGATTGACCGTGGCTGCTCGCAGTGGATTTGAAATGAAAAATGCGTTAACGTTTGCCGATGAAACTTATGTTAATGTCAATATCTTTCACGATGAACACAAATCCAAAGCAGATTCGTTGAAAAGCCTTCCCGCTTCTTGCTGGGAATCGGCAGATGTTCTTGATAAAGAGAGAGAGATTTATGAAAGACAGGGCGTTTTTTCACCCCGTATTATTGACGATTTGATTAAAAAACTCAAATCGTTTAATGATAAAAATATTCGACAAGAATTGGATAAAAACCCCGAATTGATGTATGAAATCGTTACTAAATATTATCACTGCGGATAAAAGACAACTATACGTATGACTCCTGTTTTATTTTCATTATTAAAAGGGATTTTAATTGGACTTCCTTTTGTTTTCGTAATAGGACCGGCTTTGTTTTCCATACTTCAAACAAGTATCAATAAAGGGTTTTATTCCGGCATGCAATTAGCTATCGGAATATCGTTGAGCGATTTGCTTATTATGTCTTTGTGCTATTTCGGGTTAATTCAATACATGCGGAACGATACTTTTCAAGTTGTTTTAGGTTTTGGTGGTAGTACCATTATGATTTTATATGGCATTTATATGTTCAATAAACTAACGGCAAATGACACTATTAATAAAAAAATTAAATTAAAAATCAATTGGACAGGTGTTTTTACAGAAATTATCAAAGGTTTTTTCCTCAACATATTGAATCCGTTTGTATGGGTTCTTTGGTTATCCATTGTTTCTTCGGGAACCACTAAAAACAGCTATCCCGAAGCTATTGCCTTTATGTTAGGAATTGTAATGATGATTTTCACAACTGATTTATTGAAATCATTTTTTGCTAATAAGATAAAAAAAATATTATCGCCCAAAGTAATTATCATAATAAATAAAGTAGCCGGAATATTATTATTTGTGTGTGCACTGTATTTATTATTTAAAACATTGTATCAATTTCATTTGCTGCCGAATTTTATCAATCAATTACTTAGTAGCTTTTAACATTTCTCGCTTTCCGGAAAATCCGGGAAGCCTTTCCATACTAAATCCTACTTCTTGCATTCGTCTACGAACAATTCCTTTGGCTGAATAGGTACACAATACACCTCCTTTTTTCATAGCACGGAAAATTTTTAAAAATAACTCTTTTTCCCAAAGTTCGGGTTGAACATCGGGAGCAAAAGCATCAAAATAAACCAAATCATATACATCATTTTCAAATTTAAATTGTTGAAGTGTGGTATGAAATACTTTACAATAAAAATTTTCTCTTATTCGATAATAGTGATTATCGGATGGGATATTATGAATTTTCAATAATAATTCATTCGAAATTTCGGAAAAAACTTCCTGATAATTTAATGGCACAATTTCTTCATGAATCAAGGGAAATGCTTCAATAGCAGAATAATAAACCATTGGATGCGAACGAGTAAACACTTCGGTTAAAAGTGCGTTTAACCCTGTACCCAAACCGATTTCCAAAATTCGTAAGGGAGAACATTGATCAAGTAACGGAATTAGTCCGGTGTAAATAAACACATGCAACGACTCCCCTATCGCCCCGTGAATGCTATGATAATGCTGTTGTATATCAGAATTAAACAAGGTATAAGAACCATCTTCGGTTAGACATAATTGCCTATTCATGCCCCTATTCTATACCTGCAAAATATTTCATAAATTGAATACGCAAATAGGCACTCGGATCAGTAACATTTTTATAACTCATTTTTCCTTTAAATTCGGCAATTGATTCATAATTATGCTTTTCCATCCAAACTTTAACTTCTTTCAACATCTCTTTTATTTGATCCAATCCTTTGCTATACAAAACTGTTGCCACTTGAACCGTATCGGCACCTGCCAACAATTGTTTAATAACATCTTCTCCATTTACAATTCCTGAGGTTGCACTTAAATCGCAATCTAAATGACTGCTCATAATCGAAACCCAACGTAAAACACTATGAAATCCAATACCTTCTTTTTCTAAATCGGCACTTACAATTTTCATTTTTTCGATATCGATATCCGGTTGATAAAATCGATTGAATAAAACCAAGGCATCGGCACCACAAAAACTAAACGTTTTAAGTGTTTTACCTAAAGACGAAAAATATGGACTTACTTTTACGGCTAAAGGAATGCTGATGCTGTTTTTAACATGATTAATAATTTGAATATATTTATCTTCAATTTCATTTGCCGTTTTTTCAAAATCTACGGCTAAGAGTGATATATTTAATTCCAACGCATCCGCTCCGGCATCTTGCATCCTTTTGGCATAAGCTACCCAATCACCATCCGAAACACAATTAATACTGGCTATTATCGGAATGTTGACAGTCTTTTTCAATTCGGAAATTAATTTTGCATACGAATCATAAGAAGCTATTTCAGTATAATTTTTAATATAATCCAAGGCATCGGGATGAACATAATTATTTTCCAATGCTTTGAACGATTGCCCTGTTTCGGCAATGATTTGTTCTTCAAATATTGATTTTAAAACTACGGCTCCGGCACCATATTCTTCCATTTTTTGGATTTTTTCAACCGAATTAGTTAATCCGCAACTTCCTACAATCAAGGGAGATTTTAATTTCATCCCCATATACATACACGATAAATCTATTTCTTTTTTCATATATCAATTTTTTAATAAATTCTTACTTCAATAAATAACTCACATCCGAACCGGGTTCTATTTCAACGACTTCTTTGTCGTATTCAAAAACAATCATTTTTTTTCCTCCTTTAAGTATCATCTTGTCACCGTTTATCCATAAAGAAGTAGCTTCTCGCAATCCAACAACTTTCTTATTTTGATTAACAGCTAAATATTCATTCAAACGATCTTGACGTGTTTCGCCGCCATGTTTAATCATTTTATCAATTTCCGGATGAGGATCCAAATAATGAGGATTGATTTGAAAGGGAACCAAATTTAATGTTTTAAAACTTTCGGGTTGAATAATGGGCATATCGTTGGTGGTGCATAAAGTCGGACAGGCAATGTTGGAACCGGCACTCCATCCGATATAAGGTGTTCCAGCTTTTACTCTATCATGAATACATTCCATAATCTTAAATTTATGCAGTTCAGCGACTAAATGAAATGTATTTCCACCTCCAACTATAATGCAATCGGCATGATTTATAGCTTGGATTTTATTTTCAAATGTATGAATGGAATGAAAATCGTTAAATCCCAATTTTTGAAATACACTTTTAACCCGTGTTTCGTATGCATCATAACTATCGGGATAGGCTTTTCCGGCAATATTTACCCCTGCAAACGGAATAAAAATTATATTACTTCCACTTTGCAGCTTATTCTTTTCACAAAAATATTCTATTTGATTGAGTGCCCATGCTAAATAAGGCTCCCCAAAATTTGTTGAATTACTTATCAATAATAATTTCATATCGTTATCTTTAAAAATAATAAACATTCGTTATTCGGAAAATGTTTTGCAAAGATAATAAAAAAAGTATTATTCCAAAAAAAATCATTTTTCTTTTTTTAGTTATCCTTTTTTAACTCTGGTTTTAAAATTAATGTTTCTTTAAATCATTCATTATAATTGAATTGTATTTTTTTTATTTTTTTTTGAAAATTCATTTTTTTGTACTAAAAAAGATGCTACTTTTGCATTCAAATTAATATCATTTTAATATCATATTTTAAATTAAGAAAAATGGAAACTAAAGAATTTACAAAGGCACTTAAAAGTAATTCAAACGGATTTATTCACCTATTAGTAAACATAATACTATTAGCTCTGATAGTAGCTGTCGGGATAATAAGTGCCGAAGAACCTAATGTAGCATGGGCAGTAATTACAATTTGTTTGTTGATACTTGTTTGGAGTCTTCATTGTGCAGGTTTTATTTTAATTCAACCGAACATGTCGTTAGTATTAACTTTTTTTGGAGTATATTCGGGAACCATCAAACAAAACGGATTTTTCTGGATTAACCCTTTATATGGAAGAAAAAAATTATCGTTACGCGCCATGAATATGGATATTGAACCCATCAAAGTAAACGATAAAAACGGCAATCCGATAATGATTGGATTGGTGTTGGTTTGGGAAATTGAAGACACCTATAAAGCCTGTTTCGACATTGATTCATCGAATAGCAGTGCAGGCTCAAAATCGGTAAATTTAAAAAACTTCGAGAACTTTGTCCATGTTCAAAGCGATGCCGCCTTACGAAAAGTAGCCGGTATGTTTGCGTACGACCATATTGACCATAAAACCGATGAACTCACTTTACGTTCGGGAGGCGAAGAAATCAACGACCGATTGGAAGAAGAATTAAGAGAGCGATTGGCTATAGCCGGCATAGAAATTAAAGAAGCAAGAATTAACTATTTAGCATACGCTTCAGAAATTGCGGGAGCCATGTTACGTCGTCAACAGGCAGAAGCCATTATTGCTGCCCGTGAAAAAATTGTGGAAGGAGCTGTTTCGATGGTTGAATTAGCACTTAACAAACTACAAGAAAATCATGTTGTCAATTTAGATGAAGAACGTAAAGCCGCCATGGTAAGCAATTTATTAGTTGTACTTTGTGCTGATGAAACTGCCAGACCCGTTATTAATGCCGGAACTATTTATTAATATTCTATGTCACAGAAAAAATCCTTTGTTTTACGTTTAGATGACGAAATGATGAAGCAGCTTGAAAAATGGGCTGCCGACGAATTTCGCAGTATCAACGGACAAATTGAATGGATTTTAGATCAATCGTTAAAAAAAGCAGGTAGAAGAAAAAAAAATTCATCAAATGAAAAAGATAAATAAAACAGTATTATTTCTATTGATAACTTTTATTGTAAGTTATTCTTTAGCCGGTATTTTTTATTTACTTGGCGGAAATTATAAAGGATATGCAGGCTTAGCAATTGGAGTCGTTTATATGTTTATACCCATGCTTACGGTTTTGTTTATCGAAAAAGTTATTTATAAAGAAAAAATAACCGATAGCCTTCCTATTAAATTCAAATTAAATAAATGGTTTATTATTGCCATTCTTACTCCGTATGTATTTAGTATATTGAGCATTGGCATAAGTTTACTTTTCCCTGATGTATCCTTTTCATGGGATATGACAGGTATGTATGAACGATATAAAGATACGTTGTCGCCCGATAAAATAGAAGCTATGAAGCAATCGGCAGCACAACTTCCCATTCATCCTTTTGTACTTTCTTTAATTTCAGGTTTATTTGCCGGAATTACGGTAAATGCTATAGCTGCCTTTGGCGAAGAATTAGGATGGAGAGGCTTCTTATTGAAACAGTTTCAAAAATTATCTTATCTAAAAGCCTCCTTATTAATTGGTTTTATTTGGGGAATTTGGCATGCTCCTTTGATTTTACAAGGGCATAATTATCCGCAACACCCTATTATTGGTGTTGCTATGATGATAGTTTGGTGTATTTTGCTCACATTCATTTTTATATACATTACTTTAAAAGCAAAATCAGTCATTGCAGCAGCTATCATACACGGTGTGTTAAATGCCGTTGCGGGAATAAGTATAATGCTGCTTTATGGCGGAAATGATTTAACAATCGGCATTACCGGATTAAGTGGTTTTATTGCATTAAGCATTACTATTTTAGGTCTATTTATGTATGATTATTTTATTTCAAAAGAACAAATAATGCTGCATACGATTGCACAATCTTTGAATGATGTAAACAATGAAAACAAAGAAACCATTTAAGCATGAATCATTCTAATATATCTATTGATATACAACAATTAACTAAAATATTTGGTGAGAGAACCGCCGTAAACGGATTATCTCTGTCCATTCAGCAAGGAGAAATTTTTGCATTATTAGGTGAAAACGGTGCCGGAAAAACCACCACTATAAAAATGTTGTGTGGATTACTATTGCCTACTTCAGGAACGGCAACTATTATGGGATTTGATATTAGATCACAGGCTGAAAATATCAAAAAAATTATCGGAGTATCCCCACAAGAAACTGCTATTGCCGCTCATTTAAACTCCAAAGAAAATCTAATGCTTATGGGAGGCGTTTGTGGATTATCTCATAATGAATGCCTTACAAGAGCAAAATCCTTGATGAGTTTTCTCGAAATTGAAGACCGAAAAGATCAGGCTCGCAAATTATCGGGAGGATTACAACGTCGTCTAAGCATTGCTATGGCTTTAATGTCCGATCCGCTAATTTTATTTTTAGATGAACCTACACTCGGTTTAGATCCTCACGCCCGAAAATCGGTGTGGAATTATATAGAAAAATTAAAGCGAAATAAAACCATTCTTTTAACGACTCACTACCTTGAGGAAGCCGATACCCTTTCCGACACAATTGCCATAATGAGTAAAGGAAATATAATTGAAAAAGGTACTTCTCATGAAATAAAAAACCGTAATTATAAAAATCAACATCTTAAAATTATCGGTAAAACGATTACCGATGAAATTATTCAAAAAATATCAACCCTTTTTAACAACGTAATATTGATTCCAAATGGATTCGAAATAGAATCACAAACAATTGATTTATATGGTATCATTGATATTTTAAAAGAAAATCAGGTTACTATTCAAAAAATTGAAATGAAAGAACCTACACTGGAAGAAGTTTTTATTAACTTAACCGATAAGGAGGTAAAGCTATGAAATTCTTGAGCTTAACCAATCGTAATTGGAAAGAAATTTTCCGAGATCCATTGTCTATTGTTTTAGGACTCGCAATGCCTGTTTTCATGTTGTTTTTATTTGCTTCTTTAAATAAGCGAATGCCTTTGGAAAATTTTGCACCTCAAAATCTAACACCCGGCATTGTAATTTTCGGTTTTACCTTTATTATTATGTTTGCTTCGATTTTAATTGCAAAAGATAAACAAACATCATTTCTAATCAGATTATTTACAACT
>CAYZQG010000038.1:0-12811 GCA_964480685.1 uncultured Lentimicrobiaceae bacterium | reverse complement strand
CGTAATTTGGAATTATCGGTAAAATATGCCAAAGAAGCCGGCATGATTTCTCAAGCAGCCTTAAGCATAACGCATTCCGATATCCATACCGTGGAATATTACATGAAAGTAGTTGATAAACTTGTTGAATACGGTGCCGATGAAATTGCTTTGAAAGATATGGCAGGCGTTGGTCGTCCGGTTTCATTAGGTCGTTTAGTGAAAGAAATTAAAACTAAATATCCGCATATTGTTGTCCAATATCACGGACATTCCGGTCCCGGTTTCTCGGTAGCTTCCATGTTGGAAGTTGCTCGAAACGGTGCCGAATACATTGACGTTGTTATGGAGCCTTTAGCATGGGGAATGGTTCATCCCGATGTGATTACCATTCAGGCAATGTTAAAAGATGCAGGCTTTATTGTCCCCGACATCAACATGAAAGCCTATATGGAAGCTCGTCAACTGACCCAATCGTTTATCGATGACTTCTTAGGATATTTTATTGATCCGAAAAATAAAATCATGACCTCCTTATTGGTTGGCTGCGGATTGCCCGGTGGCATGATGGGTTCCATGATGGCTGATTTAAAAGGCATGCACGGAGCTATCAACATGGCATTAAAACAAAAAAACAAACCCGAAGTATCGTTGGAAGACTTGGTTGTTCAGTTGTTCCAAGAAGTAGAATATATATGGCCCAAATTAGGATATCCTCCATTAGTAACGCCTTTCAGTCAATATGTTAAAAATATTGCTTTGATGAATATTTTTTCCCTTGCCAAAGGAGAAGAACGTTTTACGATGATTGATAAAGACAGTTGGAACATGATTTTAGGTAAAACCGGTCAATTGCCCGGTCCTTTGGACCCGAAAATTATTGAATTAGCTAAGAAAAATAATCTCGATTTTTATACTGTAAATCCGCAAGATGCATTTCCGAATGTTTTGGATGAATATAAAAAAGAAATGATAGAAAACAAGTGGGATTTTGGTCCGGACGAGGAAGAATTGTTTGAATTGGCAATGCACGACCGACAATATAGAGATTACAAATCGGGAGTAGCTAAAAAACGTTTTGAAGAAGAATTGCAAAAAGCAAAAAGCGAACAACAAGACTCTTCTCCCAAAATTACCGTATCGAAAGAAGATCCACAAAAGAAAATGTTTACTTATATCAGCGAAAAATATCCGAAAGCTAAACCGGTAATTGCTCCCGTATCGGGCATACTTATATGGGAAGTAGATTTTACCGATACATCCATTGCTCCCGCTCCCGGAAAAAAATATAAAGAAAACGATTTATTTGCAATTGTCCAAGCCTATTACGGAAATGAAGAAGTAAAACTATCCTTTGCAGGAATTTTAATCGATTCTTGTGTATCTCAGGGTAGTAAAGTAAAAAAAGGAGACATTATTGCTTGGATAGAATAAAATAATACGGGTATGGCTACTTTAAATAATTATTTCATCTATAATGCTTTTATCGTAAATGAAGGAAAAATTTTTCGTGGCGATGTATTAATTCAACAAGGAAAAATAACGGCAGTGTATAAAGAACGCTCTGCTATTGTTGATGTGTGCATGGAAAACGATACCCTATTTATTGATGCAACCGATCTTTATCTCCTTCCGGGTGTTATTGACGAACACGTACATTTTCGAGAACCCGGTTTAACACACAAAGGAACTTTTTTATCCGAAAGTAAAGCTGCCGTAGCCGGTGGAGTTACTTCCGTTATGGATATGCCCAATGTAATACCACAAACCGTTTCGATAAACGATTGGAAAGATAAAATGCAATTATCAGATAAAAAGATGTTTGCAAATTATTCGTTTTATATAGCTGCCACAAATAACAATCTTGAAGAACTAGTAAACCTCGACCCGAAACGAGTTTGCGGCATTAAACTCTTTCTCGGCTCTTCGACCGGAAATATGCTCATTAATAATGAACAAATTCTGTCCGAAATATTTAAAAACCACAAAGTGCCTTTAGTAGCTCATTGTGAAGAAGAAAGCATTATTAGAGAAAATCTTGAAAAAATGAAAGAACGCTATGGCGATGAAATTCCCATGGCTTTACACTCGTTTATACGTTCGGAAGAGGCTTGTTTTATCTCTTCCGAAAAATTAATAAAACTTGCCAAACAATATAATTCACAATTACATATATTGCATATTACTACAGCAAAAGAAGTAGATTTGTTTTCGAAAGAATATCCGAATATTACCGGCGAAATATGCGTAGCTTATCTTTATTTCGATGAATCAAACTATGAACTATTAGGCACAAAAATAAAATGTAATCCGGCAATTAAAACAAAAGACGATCAAATTGCTTTACTTAAAGCACTTTCCGATGGACGAATTCAAACTATCGCTTCCGACCACGCACCACATACTTCGGAAGAAAAAAATAATCCCTATTTAAAAGCCCCTTCCGGCATACCGATGATTCAACATACACTTCCTTTGATGCTTGAATTATTTTATCAAAAACAAATTAAATTACAGACTATTGTAGAAAAAATGTGTCATGCTCCCGCCCGTTTGTTTCAAATTGAAAAAAGAGGCTTTATCAAAGAAAATTATTTCGCCGATTTAGTGCTTGTAAACACCAATACTTCTCAAAAAATCACACCCGATTCATTATATTATCAATGCGGATGGTCACCTTTTGAAAACATTGAATTACATGGACGAATTGAAAAAACCTTTGTCAACGGTATTTTAGTGTATGATAAAGGAGTTTTTTCACAAGAACCTGCCGGCAAACCCTTATATTTTAACAGATGAAAAAAATAATTCTACTTTTCTTCGGTTTGTGTTTTCTTATTTCTTGTACCAAAAAATACGAAAGTACTGTCCCTAAGAACGTGATAAACAAAAAACAAATGGAAGATTTATTGGTAGATGTATATATGTTGGAAGCCTCAACACGAACCTGTATCACATCCAACCAATCCGATAGCTTGGATATTTGGATAGCTCAACAAATGAATGCTTTATTAAAAAAAAGAAACATAAGCTATTCCCAATTTATTCATAATTATTCCTATTATATGGGACATGAAAAATTATCACAAGAATTAATGGAAAATGTAGTTAATCGTTTGGTAAAAACCGAAACGGAGGCCATAATTCAAGTTCAAAAATCGAGGAAGCAAACAAAATCTGATTTGAAAAATTTAAAAAGTAAAACAGTATCTATAAAAATAAAAAAATAAAAATAATATTCTATGCGTAAAATTCAAATGGTTGATTTGCAAAAGCAATATCAAGAAATAAAAGAAGAAGTAAATAGTTCTATTCAAGAAGTCATTGATAACTGTACGTTTATTAACGGACCCATCGTAAAACAATTTCAAGCCAATCTTGAAAAATATCTTCAAGTAAAACATGTTATCCCTTGTGGAAACGGTACCGATTCTTTACAAGTAGCATTGATGGCTTTAGACCTTCAACCCGGTGACGAAGTGATTACCACCACTTTCACCTTTATTGCTACTGCCGAAGTAATAGCTTTATTAAAATTAACTCCTGTATTGGTAGATGTTTATCCGGACACCTTTAATATTGATATAGAAGCTGTTGAAAAAGCAATTACCAACAAAACAAAAGCCATTATTCCCGTTCATTTATTCGGACAATGTGTAGACATGGAAAAATTAATGAATTTGGCAAAAAAACACAATCTTTACGTTGTAGAAGATACCTGTCAAGCAATTGGAGCTACTTATACCTTTTCTAATGGAGACGTAAAAAAAGCCGGAACTATTGGAACTATCGGTTGCACATCATTCTTCCCATCAAAGAATTTAGGTTGTTATGGTGACGGTGGCGCCGCTTTTACTAACGATGATGAATTGGCAAAAAAAATGAGAGGCATTGTAAATCATGGTATGTTTATTCGTTATCATCATGATATTATTGGTATTAACTCACGTTTAGACAGTATTCAAGCTGCTGTTTTAGATATCAAATTAAAACATTTGGATGCTTATGCCGAAAGACGTAATAAAGCCGCCGCATTTTATAATAACGCTTTTTCCAATCACGAAAATATTACAACTCCGGTTATTGGTAAACAAACAAACCATGTTTTCCACCAATATACCTTAGTGTTGAAAAATGTGGATAGGGCTAAAGTTGTAGCCTATATGCAAGAAAAAGAAGTTCCAATTATGATTTATTATCCGGTACCCATGCACTTACAGAAAGCTTATCAAGATCCACGATATAAAACAGGCGATTTTCCGGTTAGCGAATTTTTATCCGAAAATGTTATTTCCTTACCGATGCATACCGAATTGGATCAAGAACAATTAGATTATATTACATCTAATTTATTAAAAGCTGTTGAATTAGCAAAAAAATAAACTCAAAAACACAATTAGTATGAATGATGTTTTGTTTTCGCCCTATCAATTAGGACCCATAACCTTAAGAAACCGAACCATACGTTCGGCTGCTTTTGAAAACATGTGTTATGATAATAAACCTTCGCAAGATTTGTTTGATTATCATTTAAATGTGGCAAAAGGTGGAATCGGAATGACAACCATAGCGTATGCTTCCGTAAATCGAAGCGGAGTTTCGTTTAACGGTCAACTATGGATGCGTGAAGAAATAATTCCCGCTTTAAAAAAATTAACCGATGCCATTCATAGCGAAGGTGCCAAAGCCTCCATTCAATTGGGACATTGCGGAAACATGACCCATTTTTATACTTGCGGACAAATACCGGTAGGTGCTTCGAGCGGAATAAACCTGTATTCACCTACCATTGTCAGAAAATTGAAAATGAAGGAGATAGAATTATTGGTAAAAGATTTTGGACAGGCTGTTAATCTCGCTCGTCAAGCCGGATTCGATTGTGTGGAAATTCACGCCGGACACGGTTATTTAATCTCTCAATTTCTATCTCCTTATACCAATAAACGGAAAGATAAATACGGCGGAACACTTGAAAACCGTATGCGTTTTATGAAAATGGTTATCGAAGAAGTCATGAAAGCTGCATCCGACAACATGGCGGTTGTGGTTAAAGTAAACATGTTCGATGGCTTTAAAAGCGGTTTGCAATTAGACGATTGCATTTTAGTTGCTAAAGAATTGGAAAAATTAAAAGTTCATGCTTTAGTGCTTTCTGCCGGATTTGTAAGCAAAGCTCCCATGCACGTTATGCGGGGAGCCATGCCAATCAAAACCATGACTTACTATATGAATACATGGAAATTTTGGTGGTTGAAAATTGCTCTTCGTTTGGTTGGAAAATGGATGGTTCCTGAAGTTCCTTTTAAAGAAGCCTATTTTTTGGAAGATGCTAAAAAATTCAGAAAATCCTTGCAAATGCCTCTGATTTATGTCGGTGGATTAACTTCCCGTCAAAAAATGGATGAAGTACTCAACGAAGGTTTTGAATTATTGCAAATGGCTCGCGTCCTTGTAAACGATACCGATTTTGTAAATAAATTGAAAAACGGTTTGGGAAAAAGTGAATGCAAACATTCAAATTATTGTATTGGAAGAATGTATACCCTTGAAATGAAATGCCATCATTGTGTAGATAATTTACCCAAAAACATTCAAAAAGAAATTGAAAAAGCTGAAAAGAAATAATGCTTATTAAAATAATGTGATAAAACAAAAATTCAATATTACGGGGATGTCTTGTGCCGCTTGTGCTGCCCGTATTGAAAAATCGGTGAAAGAAACGGAAGGAATTACATCAGTAAATGTAAACCTGATGACTAATGCTATGTGGGTAACCTTTGATGAAAAAACCATTAATAATCAGAAAATTATAAAGATAGTAGAGACTGCTGGTTATCATGCTTTTATTAACGACAATGTATCAAAAAAAACAAACATCGAGAATTTATATGATAAAGAAATTCAATCCATAAAATCACGATTGAAAATATCCATTATTTTTCTAATTCCCTTATTGTACTTTTCAATGGGACATATGCTGGATTTTCTTATGCCCCATTTTTTAATGGAATCAAAACATGCTATCATCGTAGGTTTTTTGCAATTTTTCTCAGTCATTCCAATTGTAATCATAAATAGAAACTATTTTATAAAAGGATTTCAACAATTTGTTAAACTTGCTCCAAACATGGATTCCTTAATAGCAATCGGAGCTTCGGCAGCATTGATTTATGGAATATATATATTGTTACTAATTGGAATTGCAACTGTTTCTCGAAATCAAAATACTGTTCATGAATATATTAAAAGTTTATATTTTGAATCGGCAGGAACAATTCTTACATTAATTACTCTTGGAAAATATTTAGAAGCAAAGGCAAAGAAAAGAACAACCTCCGCTATTACAAGATTATTGGAATTAAAACCCGATAAAGCAATTATTAAAAAAAATGATAAAGAATACGAAATTTCCATTGAAGATATTCAAATCGGAGATACTCTCATTGTAAAAGCCGGTGGAATAATCCCTGTTGATGGAATTATTGTTGCAGGTGATGGTTATATAAATGAATCGGTCATTACAGGAGAAAGTATTCCGGAATTCAAAAAAACAGGAGATAAAGTAATTGGCTCAACCGTTGTTCAATCAGGTTATTTAGAGTTAAAAACACAAAAAATCGGTAACGATACCGTTTTATCAAAAATAATAAAATTGGTAGAAGAAGCCAATTCTCAAAAAGCTCCTATTTCAAAACTTGCCGATAAAATAAGCTATTATTTTGTTCCCATTGTCATTATAATAGCCTTAATTACCTCCGTTGTATGGTTAATAGTAGGACAAACTTTTGAATTTGCTATGTCAATGGGAATTTCGGTCTTAGTAATTTCTTGTCCTTGTGCACTCGGATTAGCTACCCCAACCGCAATCATGGTAGGAACCGGTTTAGGTGCAAAAAACGGAATTTTAATAAAATCTGCTGAAATTCTTGAAAATGCCGGTAAAATTAATACGATTGTTTTTGATAAAACCGGTACAATCACCGAAGGTAAACCTAAAGTAGTTGAAATAATTAGTCATATAAAAAATAATGCTTTAGTACAAATTGCCGCGTCAATCGAAAAAAATTCCGAACATCCTTTAGCATTAGCTATTTTAGATGAATCAAAACGTTTAAACTTAAAGTTGTTACAGGTAAACAATTATTATACTTTTTCAGGAAAAGGAATCAAAGCTCAAATTGATAATACCAATTATTATATAGGAAACAGTTCATTTATATCCGATAATAAAATTGATACAACCGAATTCGATGAAAAAGCAAGCAGATTGGCATTAAAAGGTCAAACTGTTATTTATTGCGCTGATAAATCTGAGGTTTTTGGCATAATTGGAATTGCAGATACCTTAAAATCAGATAGTATTGAAGGAATTCACGCATTGCAAGCAATGGGCATGGATGTTTTTATGCTCACCGGTGATCATAAAACAACTGCCCATGCTATTAAAAATCAAATCGGTGATATTAAAGTATTTGCTGAAGTTTTACCAAACGAAAAAAATGAAATTATTAATCAATTAATGGTTCAAGGAAAAATTGTTGCTATGGTGGGTGATGGAATCAATGATGCACCGGCTTTAGCTCGATCTAATGTTGGAATTGCCATTGGAGCAGGCACGGATATAGCTATTGATGCTGCCGATGTTGTTTTAATTAAAAACAACATTAATGATATTGCGAAAATGATAAAATTAAGTCGTTCCGTAATGAAAAATATAAAAGAAAATTTATTTTTGGCTTTTGTATACAATATTATCGGTATTCCTATGGCAGCCGGAATTTTCTATGTTGGATTAGGATTAAAGTTAAATCCTATGTTTGCAGCTGCAGCAATGAGCTTTAGTTCAGTTAGTGTGGTCTTAAATGCTTTACGATTAAGATTATATAACTTTAATAAGATTGTTAAAAAAAATAATAGTGTAAAACACACAAACAAAATGAATGTTAAAAAGATAATTACCATTGATGGAATGAGTTGTGTTCATTGCAGTAACCGAATAGAGGAAACTTTAAATAAAATTAAAGGAATAAACGCTCACGTAGATCTTGACTCAAAAACTGCATCAATTATATTAACTCGAGAAATTGAGAATAACTTTATTATTTCCATAATTGAAGGATTAGGCTATAAAGTAATGAAAATAGAATAAATAATACGATTTACTTAACATGAAAAATTCGAATCAATATGCCTTAATTACCGGAGGAAGTTCCGGAATCGGTTATCAGTATGCCCGTGAATTGGCAGTAAGGAACTATAATATTATCATTGTTAGCAACGAAGATGATAAAAACAAACAAGCTTGTCAACAGCTTATTAATGAATTTGATATTGATGCCCTATCTTTTTTCATTGATTTAACCTTGCCCGATGCCGCTCAAAAAGTATTTGATTTTTGCATAGAAAAGCAACTTGATGTTGAAATATTAGTCAATAATGCCGGTATGTTTTTCTTTCAGGAAATTACTCAAACATCTCTCGATAAAGCAAATAAGATGTTGATGTTACACGTTACTACACCTACATTATTATGTGCATTGTTTTCAAAATATATGGGCGAAAAAAAATCGGGACATATACTGATTACTGCTTCTATAACGGTTTGGATGTCCTATCCCGGTTTGGCATTATACGGAGCTACTAAGCGATATTTGAAAAATTTTGCTCGTTCGTTGCGACATGAAATGAAAGACAATAATGTAAATGTAAGTGTAGTTTGTCCAAGTGCAATTGATACCGATTTATATAATTTAGATAAAAAATACCGGAAAATGGCACTTCGTACCGGTATCATGATTTCGCCCGAACATTTAGCTAAAAAAGCTATTCGAGCCATGTTTCATCGTCGGTTTTTACTGATTCCTACTTTTTTAGCAAAAGTAAGTGTAGGTTCTGCAATTATTACTCCCCCTTTTGTTATTCAATGGATGAAACGATATATGTGGAAAAAATTATATGGAAAAGATTAATCTTCAAATGTATACATATATATCATCATTATCCGATAAAAAATAAAGTATGTATAATAGGATAATTTATTGTTTATCCTGAATATAGGTCCACATATTAATCTCTCCGAGCGTATCGTTAAAAAAGCGATATTCAAGGAATGAATAAGAAGGATCGCTATTGATTTTTAAGCTACAACGATATTTGCGATGCCATTTTTTTCTCCAATTAAAAAATCCCTTAGTTAAATACGCATATACAAAAGGATGAGTAATTAGAGTTAGTTTTTGTTCTTGTTGTTTTTCTACTAAAAATTGAATTTTAGCTTCAATTTCATCAATAAATAAGGGTGCCGGTCTAACTTTTCCCGAACCTTGACAGGAAGGACATTTGTCTCGTATTTCGATATCCGCGGAAGGTCTAACACGTTCTCTAGTAATTTGAACCAATCCGAATTTATTTGGAGGTAAAATCGAATGGCAGGCACGGTCTCTTTTCATTTCATCTTTTAAACGCTCAAAAAGAATTTTTTGATTTTCAGAAGTATGCATATCAATAAAATCAATAACAATAATTCCTCCAATGTCACGTAATCTAAGTTGACGTGCAATTTCGGTAGCTGCTTCTAAATTTACAGTTAAAACATTTTCTTCCTGTGATTTATAAGCGTCCATTCTATGTCCGCTGTTTACATCAATCACATGTAAGGCTTCGGTGTGTTCGATGATTAGATAAATTCCGTTTTTAATGGCTACAATTTTCCCGAAACCGGTTCTTATTTGTTTGTCAATGCCGTAATATTCAAATAGTGAACCTTTTTTATTATAAAATTTAATGATGTTAATGCGTTCGGGAGCAATAATTTTCATAAAAGCATATACATCATCATACGTTTCTTGATCATTGATATGTATGGCATCAAAGCTGTCGTTAAGTAAATCGCGTATAAAGGAACTTAAGCGATTCAATTCGCTGGCAACTTTTTTCGGAAATTTTATACCGCTGATATTGACAACGGTTTTATTCCATCTTTCCAATAAGTTTTGCAAATCGGCAATTATCTCTTCATCTTTTCGATTTTCGGCAATAGTTCGAATAATAATTCCAACATTTTTCGGCTTTGTCTTACGAATAATTTCTTTTAATCGTGTTTTCTCGGTATCATTTTTAATTTTTTGAGAAATCATTACTTGATCGGAAAAGGGAATTAAAACCAAAAATCTACCGGCTAATGAAATTTCACCTGAGATTCGAGGTCCTTTTGTAGAAATCGATTCTTTAATGATTTGAACTAAAATTAACTGATTTACAGCGAGAATATCTTTTATACTTCCACTTTTTGATGTTTCTCCCTCAAAAGTTACCGTTTCTAAAGATTGATAATTAGGATTGTTTAGTAATCGGTTTTTTACAAATTTATTGATTGTTTTTATTTTAGCACCTAAATCTAAATAATGTAAAAAGGCATCTTTAGGATGCCCTATATCAATAAAGGAAGCATTCAGTCCGGGTAATATTTTTTTTACCCTGGCTAAGTAAATATTTCCTACGGCAAATTCATTCTTTGTAGTTTCTCTATGAAACTCCACAAGAGTTCCGTTTTCTTGAAGAGCTATCTCAACATTTGTAGAGGAAACATTAACAAATAACTCTTTGTGAACTCTTTTATCTCCCATATTTATAATAAATTTGCTTTTGTTATGTCTTTAAAAAATAACAAAAAACCAAACTACATATTCTTTTGAATATGTAGTTTAATTTCTAATAGGTATTATTTCACAAAAGATTATTTTTTCTTATGTCTATTTTTTCTTAGACGTTTCTTTCTTTTGTGAGTTGCCATCTTGTGTCTCTTTCTTTTCTTTCCGCTTGGCATGTGTGTTTCTCTTTATTATTTTACTTTCGCTTTAATTGTGTTTGTGAAAGATTTAGCAGGTTTGAATGCAGGAATGTTATGAGCCGGAATCACAATAGTGGTATTTTTTGAAATATTTCTACCAGTTTTTTGAGCTCTTTCTTTTACTACAAAACTACCAAATCCTCTTAAATAAACATTGTCCTTTTTTAACAAAGAGTTTCTTACTGTTGACATAAATGTTTCAACTACGTCTTGTACGGCTACTTTTTCAATGCCTGTTTTGCTAGCTATCTCAGCTACGACTTCTGCTTTTGTCATGTTACAATTGTTTTTAATGATGAATTATTAAATTTTGTTTCTTGTTGGCAAAGATAAAATTATTTTAAATATAATAAAGATAATTTTTTAATTTTTTTCATTATTTTTTTAAATATCTCATTTTCAGTGTGTAAAATATTATTTTTCATAAGGTGTTGATTTTAAAAAAAATACACGAAAATGTAAACATCACATATACAGGCAAATAAAAATTCGATGAATTTCGCTTATTTTTACAAATTAATTTAAAATTTATATATTTATGCATCATTTTATTGAAAAAAAATATTATCTTGCTGAATTAGTAAACTCATACTAAGTATGTATCAATACTTTTTAAATAAAAGTTATTGTAATTTATCGTATCAAATTACTTATAAATTTGTATTTTCTTTAGGTTTTTTTTCGAATGTAGCAATAAAAGCCGAAAGGGGTTTATAAAAAAACAATATTAAAATAAATAATCCAGTAGTTATGCTTGCATCAGCTATATTAAATATTGCGGGGAAAAAATTGAAGTTTCCTATAGTGAATAAATCAAATTGAAACATATCAACTACTCTGCCTTGCATAAAGGGGGAATACCCTCCCGATGCAGGTAAAAATTCTGCAGTCGGAAGATAAAAATCACTAATAGAAAATATTTGCCCGTAAATAACACAGTCAATAATATTCCCAATAGCTCCGGCACAAATAAACGACATGCAAATTAATAGCCCAGTGGAAACATACGACTTAATCATTTTATTGATAATCCAAATAATTCCTCCTGATGCCATTATTCGAAAAACAGTAAGTAATAATTTCCCCCAATAGCCACCAAAAAAAACAACACCAAAAGCCATTCCTTCGTTTTCAATGAAATGTAATTTAAACCAACTGCCTAAAATTGGAATTTCTTGACCTAATACCATATTTGTTTTAACCCAAATTTTTAATATCTGGTCAGCAATTAAAATGAATAAGATGATTCCTATAGAAATAATTGATTTCTTTTTCACTTCTTATTTTTTTTCTCATTTATTTTGGCATCATAAGATAGCGTTGCATGAGGAACTATTTTTAGTCTTTCTTTAGGAATCAATTGACCTGTTTCACGACAAATCCCATACGTTTTATTTTCAATCCGTATCAATGCAGCCTCTAAATTTTTAATATACTTTTCCAAACGGGAAGCAAGTCTTCCGGTTTCTTCTTTAAACAAGGTCTGTTGTCCTTCTTCCAACACTTTAAATGTTGGTGAAGTATCGGCAATATCATTCCCTGTTGTTCCACTAAGGGCATCTACATACATTTTCATGTCTTGTTTGGCTTGCTCTAATTTTTCTAGAATGATTTCTTTAAAATCTTGCAATTCTTCATCTGAATATCGTAGAAAACCTTTTTCCTCATTCATGATAACCTCCTATTTTTTAAATACTAATATCCTTAATCATTCAATAGTGTTCTTTCGTTTTTAATTTAACAAAAATACAATAAATATTAATAGTAAAACCAGTTCTATTCGATTTTTTTTTCTTCCTACCCTTCATTTTTCATAATGTATTAAAAATCAAATAGAACATATATAAATTTAAATTTTCTTTTCATTTTTTTATGTCGATAATCTTTACTTATTGAAATTTATACTAATTTTGTAAACTCAAAATTATTAAATTTATGCATCGTATAGAAAAGATTTACAAGGGCAAAGTTTTAGCTATTTTA
>CAYZQG010000037.1:0-13294 GCA_964480685.1 uncultured Lentimicrobiaceae bacterium | reverse complement strand
ATACGTTCGGTAAGCTCATTGGATTGATATAGAATAATTTCGTTTTTCATAGTTTTATTGGGTTTGATTTATTTTTGCAAAAATTAGCTGTTATTTTCAAATAAAACTGCTATTTTTCTTTTGTTTATATGATTTCATTTATTGAATTTAACATACTTTCAACCGATTTTTTATCCATTTTAGAAAAAGCGAACCATTTTTTACCCAAATCTTTGAGCGATGCTCCCAAGTGATAGACTTCTTGTAGGTCAATGATCAGAAATCTGTCGTGGCTTTTGGTAAATTCATTTATCTTAAAATTGCCATATTGCTCATTGGCTTTTTGTATATCCAATGCTAATTGTTTATTGCAATTTTTGGTAAGCAACAGTACCTTTATTCCTTTTGCTTTCTTGCTTAAATGAGTAAGTGTAGTTTCATCTATATAGTTATCAATCAAAATAATGTTGCTTTTTGCCGAACGAATAAGTTTTGATGTAAATTCGTAGGCATCGAATACCTGTCCATCAAAGAAAACGCCTTGATTGGGGATAAGTTGCGTGTTTATCTGTACGTCTATTTGATTTACTTTATTTTTCAAACTTTCTAAGCTATCTTCTATTCGATTCATTCTGTTGTTAATGGAATAGCCTCTAAGCAAGTAATCTTTCAATACACGCGTTGCCCAGATACGAAACTGAGTACCTTGCTTCGATTTTACACGATAACCCACAGAAATTATGACATCGAGGTTGTAGTATTCAATTTTTCGTTTTACTTGTCGTCCACCTTCTTTTTGAACTGTCAAGGATTCCTTGACAGTTGCTGTTTTTTCTAATTCGTCTTCTTTGAAGCAGTTGTTAATATGGAGACTAATATTTTGCTTTGTTTGGTTAAAAAGAAATGCCATCTGTTGCTGTGATAGCCAAACGGTGTCATCTTCAAGTCTGACCTCAATACGTTCGGTAAGCTCATTGGATTGATATAGAATAATTTCGTTTTTCATAGTTTTATTGGGTTTGATTTATTTTTGCAAAAATTAGCTGTTATTTTCAAATAAAACTGCTATTTTTCTTTTGTTTATATGATTTCATTTATTGAATTTAACATACTTTCAACCGATTTTTTATCCATTTTAGAAAAAGCGAACCATTTTTTACCCAAATCTTTGAGCGATGCTCCCAAGTGATAGACTTCTTGTAGGTCAATGATCAGAAATCTGTCGTGGCTTTTGGTAAATTCATTTATCTTAAAATTGCCATATTGCTCATTGGCTTTTTGTATATCCAATGCTAATTGTTTATTGCAATTTTTGGTAAGCAACAGTACCTTTATTCCTTTTGCTTTCTTGCTTAAATGAGTAAGTGTAGTTTCATCTATATAGTTATCAATCAAAATAATGTTGCTTTTTGCCGAACGAATAAGTTTTGATGTAAATTCGTAGGCATCGAATACCTGTCCATCAAAGAAAACGCCTTGATTGGGGATAAGTTGCGTGTTTATCTGTACGTCTATTTGATTTACTTTATTTTTCAAACTTTCTAAGCTATCTTCTATTCGATTCATTCTGTTGTTAATGGAATAGCCTCTAAGCAAGTAATCTTTCAATACACGCGTTGCCCAGATACGAAACTGAGTACCTTGCTTAGAATTAACACGATAGCCAACCGAAAGAATGGCATCGAGGTTGTAGAATTCTATTTTTCGTTTTACTTGTCGTCCTGCTTCTGTTTGAATAGTTGCATTTTTTGCAACAGTTGCCTCATAGCTTAGCTCTCCATCTTTAAAAACATTTCGTAAGTGTCGAGAAATAACAGATTTATCTCTATTAAAAAGTTGAGCCATTTGATTAAGTGATAGCCAAACTGTTTCCTCATCAATTATAACCTCGATACGTTCGGTAAGCTCATTGGATTGATATAGAATAATTTCGTTTTTCATAGTTTTATTGGGTTTGATTTATTTTTGCAAAAATTAGCTGTTATTTTCAAATAAAACTGCTATTTTTCTTTTGTTTATATGATTTCATTTATTGAATTTAACATACTTTCAACCGATTTTTTATCCATTTTAGAAAAAGCGAACCATTTTTTACCCAAATCTTTGAGCGATGCTCCCAAGTGATAGACTTCTTGTAGGTCAATGATCAGAAATCTGTCGTGGCTTTTGGTAAATTCATTTATCTTAAAATTGCCATATTGCTCATTGGCTTTTTGTATATCCAATGCTAATTGTTTATTGCAATTTTTGGTAAGCAACAGTACCTTTATTCCTTTTGCTTTCTTGCTTAAATGAGTAAGTGTAGTTTCATCTATATAGTTATCAATCAAAATAATGTTGCTTTTTGCCGAACGAATAAGTTTTGATGTAAATTCGTAGGCATCGAATACCTGTCCATCAAAGAAAACGCCTTGATTGGGGATAAGTTGCGTGTTTATCTGTACGTCTATTTGATTTACTTTATTTTTCAAACTTTCTAAGCTATCTTCTATTCGATTCATTCTGTTGTTAATGGAATAGCCTCTAAGCAAGTAATCTTTCAATACACGCGTTGCCCAGATACGAAACTGAGTACCTTGCTTCGATTTTACGCGATAACCCACAGAAATAATAACATCGAGGTTGTAGTATTCAATTTGGCGTTCAACCATTCGTCCTCCTTCCATTTAAACTGTCGCAAAATTTGCGACAGTTGGATCCTTTAGGAGTTCACCCTCAATAAACACATTATTAATATGTTTACCAATGGTTTTTATATCTCTTTTAAACAAAACAGCCAACTGTTGTCGATTAAGCCAAACCGTTTCATTTTCCAAGCGTACGTCAATGCGTTCGGTAAGCTCGTTGGATTGATATAGAATAATTTCGTTTTTCATAGTTTTATTGGGTTTATATTGTTTCAACTATTCCCACTATTATTTTTCCATTTCACTTCATAGGCTCCCTATCCGAGTTTTTCACACCTCTTCGTACGGAGTAAAATCGTCTTCATCATCTTTTGATTTTTGTTGATTTTCATTATTATAGCGAACAACTTTAATTTTTCCAATTGCTTCTAAAATAGAAGTGGTAATGGAAACAATGATACTAAAAAACAATGCCCACCAAAAACTGTCAACGGTAAAACCGGCTAACAAAAAATCAATTAATTCAATAACAATAGCATTAATTATTAGCAAGAAAAAACCAAAAGAGAAAACCGTTAGAGGTATGGTAAATGCAATAAGCAAAGGTTTTAGGAATGTATTAATCAATATCAATGTAACCCCTACAATGACAGCGGTAACTATACGCGGTTCTTGGATATGAATTCCTTTTTTTAATAACCAGGCAGCAAATAAAACGGCAAAAGAGGTTACCAATAGTTTTATAAAATAAATTTTTATTTTTTGTGTTTTCATTTATTTCTTATTTATCGAATTTAATTATAACAATTTATATCGTTTACCGGGCAAACATTCAATATAACATTTGCATTCCAAAGAAAGTAATACCGAAGCTAAACGAGAAATAGGCATATTTATTTTAGCGGAAAGGGTATCAATATCCATTTCATCTTGTTGTTGAATATAGCTAATGATTTGTTTTTCTTCCTCGCTAACATCAAAAAACAATTTTTCCTGCCGATTTTTTTTACTCCCTTTGTCATCGTCCCAACGCATAAGTTCCAACACATCTTTTGCCGAAGTAATGAGTGCAGCTTTATTGCTTTTTATCAGATTATTGCACCCTTCCGATTGTACATCACCTACTCTACCCGGCACGGAAAAGACATCTCTATCGTATGAAAAAGCAAGATTTGCCGTAATCAAAGCACCTCCTTCGCTACGCGCTTCCACCACCACCACAGCATCCGAGAGTCCGGCAATGATACGATTGCGGGTTGGAAAATTACCGGCATCGGGACCTACATCGCTTAGAAATTCAGTAATTAATCCTCCGTTTTTCACCATTTGTATAGCTAATTTTCGATTCGAAGCCGGATAAAGGATCCGAAACCCATGTCCGAGAACACCAATAGTTTGCATGTTATGATGCACTGCCGCTTCGTGTGCAGCTGTATCAATACCATAAGCTAATCCACTTATAACCAATACATCGGATTCAACAAAATCGGCAATCAATTGTTTGGTAAACGAAGTTCCGTAACTTCCGGCTTTACGAGTGCCTACAATAGCTACGACCTTGGGTACATTAAAATTCATCTTTCCTTTTCCAAAAAACATAAATGGAGCATCCGAACAATGTCTCAATCGTTTGGGATAATTTTCATCGTTTATGATAAATGTCTGAATTTTATTTGTTTCTAAAAACTCCAATTCATTTTCCGCTTTGGCATAAATTTCAGGTGAAATATGTTCCAAACTATGTACCACCGATGTTTTAATGCCTTCTATGGAAAGAAGATTGCGTTTCTTTTCGGTAAAAACCGCTTCGATACTTCCGCATTCCGTTATTAATTTACGTGCCGTAATTTTGCCTATCATAGGCAATTGTGCTAATATAAGAGCGTGAAATACGGATGATTGTTCTGAAATCATGTAGTTTTTTTATTTTTTGCAAAAATAATAATTTTATTCTTTCCTTTTTAAATAATTGATCGAATCATCCATTTTTTTTTTTACTTTTGCAGAAACATTTCCTGCTATAATTTTATAAAAGCATAAACAAAAATCAATATAGATATAACATGAAAAATATGTGCGTTTTTTGCGGTTCATCATCGGGGAAGCATCCCGTTTATACCGAAGCAACCCTAACCTTAGCTCGATTATTTATTGAAAATCAATATACGCTTGTATATGGCGGCGGAAAAATCGGATTGATGGGCGTTATGGCTGACGAAATGTTGAAATTGGGAGGAGAAGTTATTGGAATAATTCCCGATTTTTTGCTTCGTAAAGAAGTGGGACATCGAGGCATTACACAGTTAATCAGTGTTGACACCATGCAAGAGCGAAAAGCTATCTTACTCGAAAAATCGGATGCTTTTATTGCTCTTCCGGGTGGTTTCGGTACCTTGGATGAAATTTTTGAGGTTATCAGCTTAGCTCAATTGCAATTGCTTAAAAAACCTTATGCATTTTTAAACACCAACGGTTTTTATAATCATCTGAAAACATTTCTTTTGCATGCTTATAACGAAGGATTTATTGCTAAAGAATATTACGACATGGTAATTTTTGAATCGGAACCTGAAATTTTGATTGAAAAAATAAAGCACTTTTCTCACCCTTGTGTTGATAAAGCTGAACAAGCTCTTAAAAACCAATAAATTGAATCTATTCATAAATGGAAACGAACGATATAAAAATTATTGACTTAACTCCCGAAAATATTGCCAACTACGGCGTTTGCGGGTATAAAGACGTAACCAAACATGTAGAACTGCAAAGAAAAATCGAATGGTTTACCAATTACTATCCGAAAGGATTACGCATTAAAGCACTCATCACTAAAACAGGCGGGTATCAAGGCATGCTCGAATACATTCCGGGCGAATATGCTCATCGTCCCGTGAAAGCAGAAGGCTATCAATTTATCCATTGTCTTTTTGTCGGGTTTAAAAAAGAAGCCAAAGGCAAAGGATATGCTTCGTTGATGCTTGATATTTGCATTGAAGAAGCTAAAACCAAAGGAATGAAAGGCGTTGCCGTTGTTACCCGCGACGGTTCATTTATGGCAAAAAAAGATATTTTCCTTAAAAAAGGGTTTCATGTCGTTGACCAAGCTAAACCCGATTTTGAATTGTTGGTATTAAAATTCAACGATAAATATGAAAATCCGGAATTTAATATAGTATCAACAAACAACTACGGCAAGGACTTAAGCATTTTTCGTTCTCCTCAATGTCCCTATTCCGTTAAAAATGTAGCCGCCATATTCGAAACCGCCAACAAACAAAAAATGAATCCGACTCTCATCGAAATGGACGATGCGTTGTCGGCACAACAATCACCTTGTGCTTTCGGCACTTTTTGCATTAGTTATAAGGGAGAAATTCTCAGCCACCATCCTATCAGCAATACACGTTTTGAAAATATTTTAAAAACCTTAAAAAAATGAAATACATTATCTCAATAGTTACGATGACCCTCTTTTTATTTTCTTGTAATACTTATCAAGAAGATACGGATAAAAGCAACAAATCAATGGATTCCATGCCAAGAGTTACCGGTATAGGCGGAATTTTTATAGCAAGTGAAAACCCACAAGAAATGAAAGATTGGTATGCCAAACAATTAGGATTAGTTGTCAATGAATATGGTTCTACCTTTGAATCTCGAAATGCCAATCGTCCTAAAGAAATCAATTACTTACAATGGAATATGTTTACAAAAGACAACGTATATTTTACGCCTTCTCAAAAGGGTTTTATTATCAATTATCGGGTTCAACATCTTGATATTCTTGTTAAAAACCTCAAATCTAACGGTGTTAATGTGCTGGATGAGATTCAAACTTATAATTACGGTAAATTTGTACATATTATGGACCCGGAAGGTAATAAAATCGAATTATGGGAACCTATCGACAGTGTATTAACGTTAACGGGAAGTAAAACCACAAAATAATTCAACGAATATGCATTCCGTATCCCCCAATTTCTTTATCAAAGATATCAACCAAACCATTGAATTCTATAAAAAAATTTACCGAATTTTCAATTTTAGATAATAACGGATAGATAGTAACTTTTGCCGAAGATGAAAAAGTATAATCCCACACAACTTCCGTTCACTAAAAACGAAAAAGAAAGCCTGATTAAACATAAAATTAAAATCGGTAATCTCTTCGATTATGCTCCGGATGAATGGGAATTATTGCTTAATATCACCTCCGAACGAGCAAGAGAACTTCAGGCATTAGCCGAATTTCAAACCATTCCATCCATCGGCATACAATTCGCTAAAGATTTGGTGTTTATGGGTTTCTATTCAATTAACGAATTAAAAGAAAAAAATCCGGCTCTTTTGACCGATGCATACGAACAAAAAAAAGGCTATTGGATGGACCCATGTGTTGAAGATCAATTCCGATTAGCAGTATACGTTGCCAATACACACGATGATACAAAAAAATGGTGGAATTTCACTTCCGAACGAAAACAATATCGTCTCGAAAACGGCTATCCTAAAAACCGCCCAAGTTTATCTTGGTATGAATCGAATAAAAGAAAAAGCTAAATTTTCCTATTGAATATTTTTTTCTTCCTCTAATTTGATGAAAAACATCTTTTCGTATAGTTGAAATTGCTACTTTTGTTAAAAGAAAAACATGATTCAAAATAAAGGATTATTACCTGATTTTGAAACTAATTAATTTTTAAAATAACCCATATAAAAACATATTTTATGCTTTTAAAATACGGAATGAATCCCTATCAGGATTATGCAGAAATCAACGACCCTGCCAATGCACTACAACTTTTAAACGGAAAACCAAGTATGATAAACGTGTTGGATGCACTGAATTCGTGGCAATTGGTAAAAGAAGTTGCCAAAACATTTGCCATCCCTTGCAGCACCTCGTTTAAACATGTAACACCTTCGGGCGTTGCGATTGCAAAAGAATTGACCGATAGCGAAAAACAAGCCTATTTAATCAAAAAATCATTATCTCCTTTAGCGACTTCCTATGCTCGAGCAAGAGGCACTGATCGTTTGGCATCGTTTGGCGATTTTATTGCCTTAAGTCATCCCGTAGATATTGAAACCGCTCAATTGATTAAAACCGAAGTGTCGGACGGAATCATTGCTCCTTCATATTCACCCGAAGCTTTGGAAATGTTATGTGCGAAGAAAAAAGGAGCATACGTCATCTTTCAAATAGAGAACAACTACCAACCCTCTGACATTGAATCGCGTGAATTATATGGCATTACCATCAAACAAAAACGAAACACATTACAAATCACCAACGAACATCTTTCGAATATCGTTACCGATTCTAAATCTTTACCAAATACTATTATCAACGATTTAAAATTGGGTATGTTGACCTTAAAATTCACCCAATCGAATTCAATATGTGTTGTCAACAACGGACATGTAATCGGTATCGGTTCAGGACAACAATCGCGTATTCTTTGTTCCACATTAGCCCTCTCGAAAGCAAATAGTTGGTATCAAAAATCCATGCTTGATTATTCGTTTTTAAACGACTTAGACCCGCAAAAACGTACCGATGTGGATCAAGTGATTGAATTAAAACGACAAGAAGTGTTTGGCGATAAAATCATGCTGCAACAGCTTCCCGAAACCTGCTTACTTTCCGACGGATTTTTCCCGCAAAAAGACAATATTGAATTGGCTAACAAATACGGCATCAAATACATTGCTACGCCCATGGGTTCCATCCGCGACAACGAAATCATCGAAACCGCCAATAAATACGGCATTACCATTATCAATACCGGTTTACGATTGTTTCATCATTAGAATGTTTTCAGTTCTCAGGTATCCGTTTTTAGCGAGTTTTGAATTTTAGCTATCTATGATTTGTCCATTCGTTAAGCCCTTATTATTTTTTCCTTTTTAAGCTAATTGGAGGAATGGACATTTTTCATGCTATTTATTTTAATCAAACGATAAAACATACTAAATAATCGTTTATTTTAATTACCTAAACGGAACCGAAAATAGGATCTGCCGGGGAGCATTGTAATATTTAATTTCTTTAGTTTTACGATAGGCTGCATGAACAAAGAAGAATAAACCGGTTTATATGAAAACAGCACGTATATCGCCAATTTACAACAAACTATATCAACTGATTATTATTCGTGCATTCGTGGCTTATACTTATTTGTATCCTGTACGATTAAAAAATACACCCTACGACATGTAATAAATCTGTTTGCAATCGGTAGCATCTGCGTCTATCAGCGTTCAATTCTACTGTCTTACTCATAGGAAGAATAATCAGACCGATAACTTCAACGGTAATCATTTCTTAAAAATAAAATACACTGCCAGCACCAATAAAATAAAGCCGATAATGTGATTCGGACGGAAGGTTTCGGTTTTGAAAAAGAGCAATGAAAATACGGTAAACACAATCAAGGTAATAACTTCTTGTATTACTTTTAATTCGACCAACGCAAACGGTCCACCGTTGCCTTTAAAACCGATACGATTTGCCGGCACTTGACAAAAATATTCAAACAAGGCAATTCCCCAACTGATAAAAATGATAGCAAGCAAACCCAACTTTGAAAAACCTTTCATTTCACCAAACTTCAAATGACCATACCAAGCCATGGTCATAAAAGCATTCGATAATATCAACAAACCAATCGTTATCAATCCTTTCATACAAATAAACTATTAAAATTTATAGTTGCAAAAGTAGTGAAAAAACTAAAAGTGAAAAGATAAAAAAAAGATAAATTGTCAAGCAATTAAGAACACATACTTGAATTTGGATAGAGCAAACTTTCTTAACGTTAGCCCTTATATGTTGACATTAAACCGACTTCCCAAGTCATTTTTATATTAATTATAGTAAAGATAAAAAACTTCTTTTATTTTACATTATTTTTATGTACTTTTGGGCTTCTTTTTTTGGAAGCATAAAATATATTTAAGAAATTAAAAATCAGAATAAAATATAAGCATAGTGAAATCAAAAAGTCCGCAACAGAATTACGAATTAAGCAAAAAAGCCATCGGATATGTGGATCGTAAGAATGCCAAGCAAGCCGATTACGACCGCATAGGGTTTATGTCAGGATTGGAAGTACACCAACAGTTAGCCACGAAGGAAAAACTATTTTGTCGTTGTCCGGCAGGTATTTATCAAAAATCTGACGAATACGATGCCGAGTTGTTACGACACATGCGTCCCACCCTTTCCGAATTGGGCACCTACGACGGCACGGCACTGATGGAATTTAAAACCAAAAAGAATATTGTATATCGTATTTCGAATAAAACAGCTTGCACCTACGATGTTGACGACACGCCGCCATTTCCCATCAACGAAGAAGCCTTGCATTTCGCCTTGGAAATTGCCTTAGTTTCGAAACTTAATATTGTTGGTGAAGTACATATAACTCGTAAGCAATACTTAGACGGCTCTATTCCAACCGGATTTCAACGTACTGCCATTTTGGGTATTGAAGGAGAAATTCCTTTGAAAAACAAAAAAATACGTCTTATTCAATTAAGTATCGAAGAAGATTCCTGCCGCGAAGTATCCGACATCGGTCATACCCGTATTTATCGCACCGACCGTTTGGGTGTTCCTTTGATTGAAACCGTTACCTATCCCGACATGATCAACCCCGATGAAGTAATGGAAGCATGTAATTACATTCGTTTTATGAATCGCAGCACCAACAAAGTACGAACCGGAATCGGTGCCGGACGCGAAGACGTAAACGTAAGCTGCAAAGGCGGTACACGCATTGAAATAAAAGGCGTTGCCCATACCAAATGGATACCCGAATTGACCCACGTTGAATGTTTCCGTCAATGGGCATTATTGACAATCAAAGATACCCTTAACAAACGCATCAAAAAAGAAGATTGGAAGATGAGTTATATTGAACTCGATCCCAAAGCGTTTAGTTTTTATTATACCCCTATCAACGAAGCTATCGGTCGTAACGAAAAACTCTATGCCGTTAATTTACCGCAATTCGGTGAATTACTTTCCCACTTTACCCAACCCGGAAAACCTTTCTATGATGAATACGTTCATCGGTTAAAAGTAATTGCCTGTATCGAACGTCCTAACATGGTCAGCAACGAAGACATAGAGGATGTGGTCAGTCAGAATGTATTCCAAAAAGTACAAACAACAATGCATGCCGGTGAAAACGACGCTCAAATCATTTTCTGGGCTTCGGAAGCCGATGTTGCAACTGCATTGGATGTTATTGAAGAACGTTCTTTAATGGCGTTCGACGGCGTTCCTTGTGAAACACGTAAATCATTTGTTGATGGCACAACCATCTTTGAACGCGTTTTACCCGGTGCCGACCGTATGTATCCCGATACCGACACCCCTCCTATTCCTCTTGAAGACAGTTTAATAGAACGTTTACGGATGAATATACCCGATGAAGTCGCGGAACGTTATCATCAATTGCAACTATGGAATGTACCCGAAGATTGTTACCATTATCTTTTTACCCACAATTACTTTCCCCTTATCCGAACCATTGCCAATGAATTAGGATACAACCCTAAAATGATAAGTATTTTCTTTGGACATAAATTAAAACATTTACACGGTCAGTTTCAAAACATACCTTTCGATATTCAACGTTTATACGATTTGTTTGCTTTCCTTAAAAAAGAAAACTTAGATGTTGCCATTGCTTATAAAATGGTAAAACAATTGTTTATTAATCCGAGAATGGATTTTGAATCGATATTAAACATTTTGAATTTCAAACGAATAAATCAAAATGAAATTATTGAACGCATTCGCTTTATCAGTGATAAATTTGTGCCTGTTCGTAAAGACACCCATCCCGCCGATAAGAAAAACAGCATCATGGGACAACTGCGAAAAATCAGTCTCGGCAATGTCAACCTAAGCGAATTGGCAAAACAAATGGACGTTTAATTATTGAATAATCTTAAAAATACATAGAATATAATGAGCGAAGATATATTTCAAGGCTATAAAGGTGAAGCCTTAGAACTTTTGAAAAAATACAACGTACATGTTTGGGATAACGCCGAAGTAGACACTACCCGCGGACATTTTTCGGGGAAAGTACTTCCCCGTGCCGAAAACACCGATACCATTCACATTGTATTGAAACTGATTACAGGTTATAATGTAGGTATTGATGTACATACGGTTACTGCCATGACAAGCACCACCGTGCCTCAACCTGTTTTTAAAATTCCCGAAAAAGCTTTTCCTTACACCAAAGGATTGCCGCACGTTAAACTGCTCGGAACCGGTGGAACCATTGCTTCGCGTTTGGATTACCGTACAGGAGCCGTAATCCCCGCTTTCTCTCCGGGTGAATTATATGGTGCCGTACCCGAATTAGCCGATATTTGCAATTTGGATACCGAAAAAATATTTGCCGTTTTCTCCGAAAATATGGGTCCTAAACAATACATTGCTTTAGCCAAAAAAATTGGCGAAGAAATTGAAAAAGGAATCGAAGGCATTGTTATCGGACACGGAACCGATACCCTGCATCATACCGGAGCTGCCTTGACTTTTATGTGTCAAAACCTCCCTGTTCCGGTGGTTTTGGTTGGTTCTCAACGTTCTTCCGACCGTCCGAGTTCCGATGCCGCATTGAATTTAATGCACGCTATGACCGCTGCCGGTCGTGGAAACATTGCCGAAGTGTTGGTTTGTATGTTCGGACCTACTTCCGATGAATACGGTTTTCTGCACAAAGGCACCCGCGTACGTAAAATGCACTCCTCCTATCGCTCTACCTTCCGTACCATCGGCGACACCCCCGTGGCTACCGTAACACGGAACGGAGTTATTCCAATTAAACAAGAATATCATCAACGTCGTAAAGACCGCGATGTGAAGATTATCCCTACTTTCGACGATAGAGTGGCTATGTTATATTACTATACCGGCATGAAACCCGATATGTTGGACGCTATTGTAGATAACGGTTATAAAGGCGTGGTTTGGGTTGGAACCGGATTGGGACACATCAACAAAGAAATGTATCCTGCCGTTGAACGTGCCAAAGCTGCCGGCGTACATCAATACATGACTTTACAAACTATTTGGGGATACGTAGATATGTTTGTTTACGATACCGGACGGGATATGATGGCGAAAGGTATTATCCCTTGCGGAAACATGTTACCCGAAGTTGCCTTTATTAAATTAGGCTGGGCATTGGGACAAACACAGGATCCTGAAGAAGTAAAACATTTGATGCTCACACCGGTGAATGACGAAATCACCCCTCGTGAACCTTATAACGGCTATTTAGTGTATCAAGGCGGCGTTCCCGAAGTGGAAGAATTTATCCGTAAAGTACATAAATAAATAGTCGAATACCTTTAGTTTTATGTATGGAGTAATGCATGGCAAGATAGGTTTTGTTGCCTACATTTCTGCACAATTTCTTTGAAGTATAAAGACGAAGAAGTTATAGATGGTACGTTTTTAGTCTTTTTACACTAAGAAAGCGATTAAAACAGTCCCAAATAGTTGACTACGTAATCTTTTTTTTAGCAAATCGAATTGAAAAATAACTTTCTTCAATAAGATAAAAACTTACCGCAGTAAGAAAAGTCTCACTTGCCCGTAAGGCAATAAACGCACCACTAACCTTTGCCATTCCCCTCAAAAACTCCCTTTT
>CAYZQG010000036.1:0-13403 GCA_964480685.1 uncultured Lentimicrobiaceae bacterium | reverse complement strand
TTCTGTAACTGTTCATCATTCCCTTTGCCTAATTCAAACGATAAAAATCGTTGAATAGATGTAGATAAAGCATTGGTTAAAAATGAGAAAAGAATAATAACACCGCCAACCACATTGAACGTTCCAAAATCCTGTACACCCAATACATTTAATACAATTCGTGAAGTATAAAGACTTACCAACATGGTAACCAACATACGAAAATATAACATTCCCGTATTTTTTGCAATTCTTTTTGTGTTTTCTGTTGGCATATTTATAGTCTATCTTATTCAATTTTTTCTAAAAAAGCACTTTCAATCTCTACCGATATTGCGATTATACCTTCCAAATGCACCACAACCTTGCTCTTATTTTCAACACGAATCAACTCACCTTCAATACCTTTAAACGAACCCTCTTTTACAACGACCCTATCTCCCTTTTCCAATTCGGTATTGATAATTTTTACATTCCCTTCTTTGGAATTGAGTAAAAACATAAAATCTTCCATTTGCTTATCGGGAACAATTAAATTTCGTTTGGTAATATAATCCTTAATATACCAAATTTTTATATGATATTGATTGGGTATTTCAAAACAAGTATCGTAATCGCTTTGTACAAAAACTAAATGTGGTATTACAGGAATAAGAACCTTTTTCTTGCGGGTTTTCCATTGCCTTACTTCTGTTCGAAGAGGAATAAAATTGACAATCCCCAAAGTATTTAACCGTTCTTTGATGAATTTTTCTTGTCTGGGTCTGGTTTTTGCCGCAAACCAATGTATTTTTTTATCTTCCGTTTCTTTCAATTTAATGTGTGCTTCGCCTTTGATAGTGTCATACACTACCATAAAATTAATTCGTAAAAAAAACAAAAACATGTTGTTAATGCTTAATTAACAAAAAGTTTTGTTAAAATAGTATGTTAATAACATAACTTGCAAAAATAATCATTTTTTTAATATATACACTTGATTTTTCTTTTTAGCAAATTAAAGTGCACTGTAAAATCTAAAAAAGGTTTTTAAAATAAATCCTTGGCATTTGCGTTTATAAATAGGTATAAAAAATAATCCTTATCCATGAGCACACAGAGAATACTCATTATCGACGACGAAGAAGCCATTCGGTTTGCTTTACGCGACATTTTAGAATATGAAAACTACACTATTGACGAAGCCGAAAGTGCCGCAAAAGCATTAACCATCCTTGATAACGAAAAATTTGATGTTATTATTTGCGATATTAAAATGCCCGGCATGGATGGCATTGAATTATTGTCTAAGATTCAACTTATTTCCGATACTCCGGTTATTATGATTACCGGACACGGCAATATTGACACTGCCGTAGAAGCTATTCAAAAAGGAGCCTACGATTTTATCACTAAACCTTTGGATTTAAATCGTTTACTTGTTTCCGTTCGTAATGCTCAAGATAAGCAATTGTTAGTTACGGAAACAAAAAAATTGAAGAGAAAAATCAGCAAACAATACGATATTATAGGCGAATCAACGGCTATTGTTCATCTTAAACAAATGATTGAAAAAGTAGCCCATACAAATGCCCGTGTTTTGATTACGGGAGAAAACGGAACAGGTAAAGAATTGGTAGCTCATTGGTTGCATGAAAAAAGCGAACGTTCAGCCAATGCTTTTGTGGAAGTGAATTGTGCTGCTATTCCTTCCGAATTAATTGAAAGCGAACTTTTTGGACACGAAAAAGGTTCTTTTACCTCCGCAGTAAAACAACGCAAAGGCAATTTTGAATTAGCCGACAACGGCACACTTTTTTTAGACGAAATCGGAGATATGAGTTTATCGGCTCAAGCAAAAGTATTACGTGCATTGCAAGAAAACAAAATCACACGAGTAGGTGGAGAAAAAGATATTCAAGTAAATGTTCGCGTTATTGCCGCTACCAATAAAAATTTGGAATTTGAAATTGAAAACCGAAATTTCCGTGAAGATTTATACCACCGTTTAAATGTAATCAATTTACATGTACCTCCCTTACGCGAACGCACCGACGATATCCCTTTATTAGTACTCCATTTTACCGAACAAATTTGTGAATCTCAAGGACTTCCAACACGTTCATTTACTCATGAAGCGTTAAAGACTTTACAACAATTACCTTGGAAAGGAAATATTCGGGAATTACATAATATGGTAGAAAGGTTGATTATTTTATGCGATAATCCCATCAGTGACAAAGATATTATAAAATATACTACCCATTCATGACAGATACACATCCAAGTAAAGCCTTAAAATTTTGCCCTTTTTGCGGTAGCCCAAATTTTATTTGGGACGGTGTGAAAGCTCATCACTGCCAAGATTGCAAACAACGTCTTTACACCAACGAAGCCGGTGCCGTTATTGCTTTAATCGAAAACGATAAACAAGAATTCTTATGTACTTTTCGTAAGTTTGACCCTGCCAAAGGGAAGTTAGACCTTCCGGGCGGCTTTATTGATATTGGCGAAACGGCTGAACATGCTGTGATTCGTGAAGTGAAAGAAGAACTGAATATCGATGTGGAACAACTTCATTTTGTTCGTAGCATTCCCAATACATACACCTTTGGTAATTTTACGTATTTTACCATTGATATGGTATTCCGTTGCACGGTTAAAAATTTAGATATGTTGCAAGCCGGTGATGATGTAGCTAATTTTATTTTTAAAAACCCCAATGACATCCATCCCGATGAAATCGGATTAAATTCCGTTAAACTACTTATCCAATCTCTAAAAAAATAAAAAACAGCTTGCTAAAAAAAGCAAACTGTTTTATTTTAGTGTTAAAGTATAAATTTATTTTATTCCATTAATTTTCCTGTAGAAGAAAAGTCATAATCATTGGATGATTTTGTTTTTTTATCATACAAAGTTATCGTATAATACGGTTTTTCTTCCGGTCTTAAAATCATAGTACAACTTTGTATTTCCATACCTGCATAATTTTTTGCAATGGCAGTACGAATCGAAGCAGGTATTTTTAATTCTTGATTAATTTTGGTTCTTGTTTCTATCCAAGCGGCATTTTCACTATACACCGCTTCTTTATTTAAACCATCTTCATCAAAATAGGCTATCCATGTTCGATTATCTCCTTCTTTCCATACGACATCGGATGTTCCCGAATACTGTTTTTTAAATGCTTGGACAACATTTTTACTTACTTCTCTTTTAGGAGCCTCTTTTTTGGGGGCAGCTTTGGGTGTTGTGGGCTTTTTTGTGTCTCCATCTTTAGCACTTTGGTTTACAGATGCTCCATCTTGTGATTCCTCCTTTAAAAACGTATCAACAACTTGAATTAACTTACCGTCGAGGGTAAAATAGCCGGTTGCATAGGGTTGATTTACTCCGGGTCTTTGAATCAATACTTTATAAATATTACCGTAATTAGGAAACTCGGGGAAAACTTTAAATTCCGCTTTTTTAACAATGTATTCCGGATAATCTTGAGCAATCCATACCCCAACTCCCGATGGCAATTCACTCTCATCAATACGAGTTTCTTGGTATTTCATTTTTTGGTCTTTCTTAAATTCTTTTTCTATTTTTGCCTCTTCTTTTAAAAATTCTTCTTCTTCTTTGGATTTCTGATTGTTTGATTTAACATCTTCCTTTTCCTCTACTTCAACATCCATAATTTTAATAATAGCCGCACTTTTATCAAAAAACATTTTAGTAATTCTTCCCGTTTTTTTATTTCCTTCTTCAATTATATCAACTATGGTTTGATTTTGTTTATCGGCTCTTAGATCCAACCATGCAGCACGTATTTCATAATTGGAATAAAATTCATCAATTGATTTTATAATTGCCGACACCAACGATTTTGGGTCAATTTCGGTCATGGTATTAATCCAAATTCCGCTTTTGGTAATATTACCTTCGGTTTTAGCTTCCTTGATTATACAAGTAACTCGATATACGGTATCTTCACTTTTTAAATACCATTTTATTTCGGAAGCATTCATAAACTTTTTCTTGAATGTTTTTACTACTAAAGGAGGTAATTTTTCTTGAGCAATTAAATCAGGTTCTGTTGCTTGTGGCTTTTTCCCTTTTTTTTCTATCTCTGTTTTATTATCGTCGTTTGGTTTTGATTTTGCTTTAGCAGCGGAAGCTTCATTAACAAGCGATTCGGGCATATCTTTTTTCTGTTCACTGATAAAACGACCGGTGGCGGTAAATTTAATGGTTACAATTATTTTTTGGGATGTTAGTAAAACATCAACAAAATAAGCATCTTTATCCCCTTTTTGTTTTAATAAATACATTTCTTTCATGTCGGTAAACGAAGGATATGTCTTTTTAACATAGTTAATGATATTGGTGGGAAGATCCTCTTTTACAACAAAAAACATGGATTTAATCCATTCGCCAGAAGCGGTAAAATAACTTTTAGCCTCGTTTTTATCGTCTTTAAATAAAGCCGCGAAATTATCTCCATCTTTTTGCCAGGTAACGGATTTAGCTTCGGGATTGATTTTTTTAAATTGATTGATAACTTCTTTAGGAACTTCTTTTGTCTTCAACGTTTGAGCAAAGAGCATACTGCACGAAAAAACAAAACAGGAAACAATCAAAACAAACTTCTTCATATCGTTTTATATTTATTGAGGTTTTATTTTGCAAAAATACAATTTATTTTATTATCATCATTTTTTTTGCTTGTGAAAAACATTTTTAATCGGTTTTTGTGTTTTTAGCCGCTTCATCGCTTTCGTACGCATTGACGATAGAAGTAACTAAGCGATGACGTACTATATCGGAATGATTCATAAAAATTACATCAATGCCGGAAATATCTTTCAATAAATTAATGGCGTGCAATAATCCTGAAGTTTGATAGCGAGGGAGATCGATTTGTGTTAAATCGCCGGTTATAAAAAACTTGGCATTGTTTCCCATACGGGTTAAAAACATTTTTAATTGGGTAGTGGTAGAATTTTGAGCTTCATCTAAAATAACATAGGCATTATCCAAGGTGCGTCCTCTCATAAATGCCAAGGGAGCAATTTCGATGGTTTTATCTTCCATATAGGTCAGTAAACGTTGCGGAGGAATCATATCGCGTAACGCATCGTACAGCGGTTGCAAATAAGGGTCCAATTTATCGCGAAGATCGCCGGGTAAAAATCCGAGATTTTCTCCGGCTTCAACAGCGGGACGGGTTAAAATAATTCTACGTATTTCCTTGTTTTTTAATGCTCTTACTGCTAATGCGACCGCCGTATAGGTTTTCCCCGTACCGGCAGGACCAACGGCAAACACCATATCGTTTACGTCAACACTTTTCACTAAACGAAGTTGATTGGGCGTACGTGCCCGTATAACTCTGCCCTCTCTGCCATGCAAAATCACATCTTCATCCGGAATTTCCTGATTTTCTATTTCAAATTTTTCGCCGTTTTCAACCAAATGCAAAATATCGGTATCGGAAAGTTTGTTGTATTTGGCATAATGACGCTGTAAACGGATAAATAAATTTCGAAATTCTTCTATCCGCGTTTCATCTCCTACAATTCGTAGTTCGTTGCCTCGGGCATTAATTTTTATTTGCGGAAAAATTCGACGTAATAACTGTATGTTTTCATCATTAACACCATAAATATCAACCAAATCTTTCGTTTCAATGTGTATAATATCTTCCATCATACTCCTTTTTTAACTTCTTTTTATTTTAATGTGCAAAGATACGTTTTTATATGAAAACACGGATTGAAATTATAAATAATCTTTTAAAATAAATTTATTTAAAATCAACTGCTTAGGAAAACTACCATGTATTTTTACACTTTTCATGTTATAAAAACTTTGTTTATTCGTTTGTATACATAATGAACACGGAAGAGTTTCAAGATAAAATAGTCCCTATTCGACCGCAATTAGTGAGAAAAGCAAAACAATGGACGAATCGGGAAGAAGCATTAATAAATCTATACATAGTCAAAGGATAACTCACTTTGCCCTTCGACTTTTTTGAGCGGAAGCTTACTTGAACCAAGCGGAAGCTTATATTAATTGGGAGTGTTTCAAAATCCGTACAAATTTGTGAGTAAAAAAATAAATCGGCGTTAAATCCGCTGTATCCGTGTCATCTGCGTTCAATCAACTACCTCAACCTATTCTTTTCAAAATGTGGAATAACAAAACGAATATATAGGAACAAGGCAATAAGAGCAAACACGGTTCCAATAGCATACATCCACGAGAAACCGATTCCTTCGGAGAGAAGACCTCCCAACAAAATACCGCTGCCTATTCCCATATCCCAACTTGTTAAATAGGTTGAGTTGGCAGTTGCACGCCGATTGTGAGGTGCTAAATTAATAAACAAGGTATTCAAGGCAGGAATAAGGGTGCCGTAGCCGTACCCCAAAAAGAAAGCAACGGTAAAAAAAGTGGTATATCCTAACACTTTATTGTGCAATGCAATCAATTGCAAAAAAACTTCTAAAATAATTCCGACTGAAACAATGATGTATCCTTGGCTAATCAATCGGGTCATATATCCTTTATCAACCTTTTTCCCCGAGAGTATCCGCGACAAAATCAAGCCTCCCGACATAACTAAAAAAAACAAACCCGCATAAGCTCCCAAACCCGATTTCTCGGCATACATAGCAATGTAGGTACAGGTCATTCCATAAGGAATGGTAACTAACATCAACGAAACAGCCGCCGGAATGCCTTTGATAAGAATAAAACGGTCGAAAGAAATTGCTTCATGTTCGCGGGGTAATTTAGGCGGTGCTTTCACTAAAAAAGCAAAAAATAAGCCTATACTTCCTGAAAGAATGGCGGCATAAAAAATAACATTGAAATTACCCGTATTCTTTAAAAACAGTCCTACCATAGGACCAAAAGCCAAGGCTAAATTATTGATAGCTCCAAAATAGCCCAAGCCTTCGCCCCTTCGGGAGGAAGGCATAATATCAATAACCAAGGTACTCCCCGAAGTAGAAACGGCACCGAAGGCAAAACCTTGAAAAATTCGAAAAGCAACAAAAACCGACAATACCCCCGCAAGTAAATATCCGATAAAAAAGGAAGTAAACAAAAAATAAGCAATGATATACATCGGTTTACGCGAAAACGTATCGGCAAGAAAACCCGAAAACGGTCGTATTGCCAATACGGCAATAGTATAACAAGAAAGTATCAACCCGATTATCCCTTTAGATGTATGAAAGAAATCGGTTAAATAAAAAGGTAAAGTCGGCATTAATAAGTAAAAGGCAAAGAATACCAAAAAATTTGATAAGCACATAAAGACAAAACTCTTTGTCCATAAGGTATCTTGATGCAGCGAAACAGGCATAAAAGGATATTAGTCTAACACCTTTCTAACGGCATCAATAACTGTTCCGTCCACCCATTTAATAACGGCAACGGTGTCTTCGTCGCGTTCGCTGATATGAGCTTTTTCGGGAACACCGCAAATAGCATCTACTTCTGCTTTTAAATCTTGAATCGTAACAATGGGTAACGAAGATTGACGCATTTTATCCATCAAATCGGTACGCAAAGGATTGATGGCTATTCCTCTTTCGGTAACAATGACATCAATCAATGGACCCGGACCGCAAAAAGTAGTCAATTGATCAACTACCACCGGAATGCGATCACGAAACAAAGGAACGGGCAAAATAGTGCATTTTGAATGCAAACAATTTTGCCAACCGCCAATACCGTGCAGCAGTAAACCGTCGGAATGGGTAACCACATTTCCGTTGAAATGCGTATCTATTTCGGTAGCACCGAGAATAACAATATCAATTAAGTTGGTGTAATTGCCTTTGCTGTGAAAATTATAGGATTGAAATACCGATAAATCAATATGATTTTTATTCTCTTTTACAGAACGTACTGCTTCAAGGTCAAAAGCTTGAGCATCCAAAATATAATCCATAACACCATCTTCGAGCATTTTTACCATGTATTGCGTACTGCCTCCGAAACCGAAACGAGCTTTCCAACCATTGGCTTTTAATTGTTCATGAAAATGCAAGCCTACCGATAAAGAAGTTCCGCCGGCACCCGTTTGCACACCGACACCATCACGCAACAATCCGGCTTCGGAACAAAAACGTGCCGTCCATTCAGCGAGCAATAATCTATCGGGAGATTTGGTAACTTGGGTAGTTCCCGAAACAATTTTTTCGGGGATACCTATTTTATCCACAACCACCACATAGTCTACATAATTTCCTTGAATCTGAAAAGGCATGCATGGAAAAGGGACTAAATTATCGGTAACTACAATCACTTTATCGGCATACAGCATATCTACCAATGAATATCCCAGTACTCCGCAAGCCGAAGGACCTTCGGCACCGGTAGCATTGCCGAACATATCGGCTGAAGGAGCCGCAATAACGGCTATATCTATCTTTATTTCACCATCTTGAATAGCTTGTACTCTACCCCCGTGCGAACGAAGAACGGCACAGCCTTTCATGCCTCCATAGGAAGTAAACCTTCCCAAAGGACCATTCATCGAACCTTCAATGCGATTAATAGTTCCGTTTTCCAAATAGTCAATCAAGGGATCGTTGCAAGGAAATGAAGCCGAAGGAAGCCATACCAAATCTTTTATTCCCAAACTGTTAGCAATATCAAAAATAGTATTGCTAACCAAATCGCCATCCCGTAAATGATGATGCGTTGAAATGGTCATTCCATTGCATAAACCGCATTTTCGAAGTGCTTCTTCTAAAGAAGTCAACACTTTATTTCCATCGGAAGGATAATCCAAACAGGTAGGAATAGGTGGAGCATACTTACGTCCGGAAGGTTTATATGTACCCAATCCCATATAAGGAACCATTTCTTGTCCATTGACGACGGTAGGCACTCTACGTCCTGCCGCATTGACTACAAATTTCTCACATTTCATAACGGAAAATTATGTATGTTAATACTTATTTAAAATCGGTTTGTAAAAGTTCGTGTCTCCAATCGGGATGTAATTTGCCAGTAGAAATGGCTAAACAAATGCATTGTTCGGCACGTTTTACAACCGGTGGGTCAATCATTTTTGAACCGAGTGAAACCACGCCCAAGCCTTGTTCGGTAGCCAGCATAAACGCATGAATTATTTTTTTGGCTTTTTCGATTTCATCGGCATCGGGGGCAAAATTATCCTGAATCACTTTAATTTGTCGCGGATGAATACACCCCATACCGTCAAAGCCAAGCGATTTAGAACGCAAAACATTATTTTGTAAAGCTTCCATATCCGATACATCGGAGAATACCGAATCAATGGCTTGAATACCGGCGGCTTTACACGCATTGACCAACATGGAACGAGCAAATAAAGATTCGGCTCCTTCGACCGTTCGTTTAGTACCTAAATCGGCAGTATAATCTTCCAAGCCTATTGCTAAGGCAACTACATTGGAAGCTGCTGTTGCAATTTCAAAGCATTTCATCACACCCAAAGCACTTTCAATAATGGGCATTAACCATATTTCATGTTCAATGGAAAATTCTTTTTTCAATGTTTCGATGTGATTATTTAACAAATGAATTTGTTTTGCATCCTCACATTTCGGAACTAAAATTAGATTTACATGATGAGGTACGATATATTTCAAATCGTCTAATCCTGCAGGAATTTGATTGATACGCACCATGCGTTCGGCTCCATAAAAATTAATACCTCGCAAGGCATTGCGAACCAAAAAACGAGCTTCAAACTTTTTATCGTAAGCAACGGCATCTTCCAAATCAAGTATAATCCCCTCAGGTTTATGTATGCCCGCATTGATTGCCAAACCGGGGGTATTGCCGGGAAGATATAAACGCGAAAAACGATGTTTATCTTTCAAGCTTACATAGCGATTAGCGTTTAAAAACGGCAACCAATACTCTTTATCGGTTTGAATTAATTGTTTGATACATGCTTCCATTCGAGCCGCAATAACCAAAGGAATAGCACCGCTATCTTCGATACTTACCTTAGCATGTTCAATACCGAAAAAAGCGGAAATTTCTTTGATTTCGCTCTCGATTTGTTTGCCGTATAAAGCTTTGACTTTGCCGGTACAATCAACCACAACACCCCCTTGTGAGGTTAACTCTACCGTAATAAAACAATCGGAACGAACACTTTTGCCTTTGTTACCGGCTGTTGCTATCTGATTCATAAACATTATTTTATATTAAAATAAAAAAGACAAAACAAACATTATTCCGTCTGTTTTGTCTTATATTTAAAGGATTATTCCAATCCTAACACTTTTAAACCTTGATTAAAACGAATGTCTCTCGGAATACCTGCGGCATTGATTTTATCTAAATCTTTTTGCAAAGCGGGAGAAATAGTTCCGTTTTCTTCACGGAATTTTTTGGCGAATTCAAAATCGCCATCCCCTTGCGTTTTTAAAATAACATTTGCCCAAGCATCAATAGAAGCTTTTGCTTTTGCAAAATCAATATGATAGCTTCCATCTGCATTACGGCTAAAGGCACCTTGTTTTTCCATAAAATTATAACACATCATATTGGCTTTACCATGTGAATCGGAAGCACCGAAACGAACCGAACGAACGATGCCTGCAATATATGTCGTAACGGCATCTTCAACGGTAATATTGGTAATTTCGCCTTTTTCAATCAACTTGCATACCATAAATAAACCTAAGATATCGGCTTTAGCTTCTTCCCACGATGTACCTTCGGTTTTCATGGCTTCGTCAACGGTACCTTTTTTATTAATGGTTTGTTTTATACCCAAGCCATGAGATACTTCATGAAAAGTAACATTCCAGAAAAAAGCATCAAATTTGATGTATTTTTGTTGGTCTTTTTCAATAATAATTTGACTGATAGGCATTAAAATTTTATCGAATTTAGCTTGCATGCTATTTCTCAACTGTAAACGTCGGGCTCCTTTTTTAGCTTGTACTTTATCATCGTTGGGAAGATTGATGGCAATGGTTTTTCCTCCCGTATTGCAATCGCCGGCATAGTAAATGGCATTATATACATTTAAATCGGAAGATGTTCCGGGAACAAAGGTTTTGTATTTTGGGTCACAAGGCAATTCTTTTTGTAATGAAGGAAGCATTTTGATAAATTTGGCAAGTTCATTACTACGTTCTACATCTTTGATTAAGATAAAGGCTTCGTAGGAAGCTTTTGCTTCATTGAGTTTATCATCGTATTTTTCGATAGGTCCAACAACAAAATCCAATATGCTGTTTTTCATATCCATCCAAGCCATATCACTGGCAAAATAATTATCGGTTTGGAATGCCTTTTTACGTTCGACTAAATATTTTTTCATACCCGGGTCTTGTGCAATGGTAATGGCTTTATCCAATAATTCACATACTTTGGTAAGATCTTCTTTATATTCGTCTTTATACCAAACTGTTTTCAAACTGCCGTCTTCATTACGACGAATTACGGTATATAAACTGCCTTTGTTTTTATCTTTATAGGCTTCATATTCTTCTTTGGTAATGTCCTTTGGGTAATAGCAACATCCGAGTAATTTATCGCCATATCCTGAAATAAACGGTTTATCGCCATCCAATCTATCCCATGTTCCGTAATTAATCATAGCAAATTCTTTAGCATACATATCTTGAATAGAATCTAAAACACTTTTATCTCCAAAAGTTTGTTTCCAAAACAATTGATCCACTATATCGGCTATTTGGATAAAAATCGGGATTAATTGTTTTTCGTTTTCCGACAAATTACTAAGTAAGGGAGAGTTTAAATCCACAAAGGCATATTCTTCCACTTTTAACCGTAATTCGGACTTTTGAGTTTCCGTTTGTTTTACTTCTTGTGTTTTTTTGTTTTTACAACTGCTGCCAAAAAGAGCTAATGTTATCATAATAATGACACTTAATGATTTCGCTTTCATTTTTTTAATATTTATTAGTGTTTCACCTTTTTTTTTGCAAAAGTATGAAATTTTATACTACTTTTGCAAATATTTTTTTAATATTTTTATCTATAAAATAATTTAACGTATATGTTTAAAAAAATCTTTTCCTTATTAATTATATTGTATACATTAACAAACACTTATGGTTCATTCTTAAAAAATGTTCCGCAAACGGTAAAACAACCCGACGGCACCATTATCCATTGTTTTGCCAGCGGTGATGAATACCATCATTGGTTGCACGATTCAGCAGGGTATACTATAGTAATACATCAAACAACAGGTTATTATACGTATGCACAAAACATAAACGATGAATTGGTTGCCACAAACTATGTTCTAGGAACAATAAATCCGGCTACTGTTGGAATAGAAAAAGGCATAAATATATCCGAAGAAAAATGGCTTGCCAAACGTAAGGAATTTGAAACTTCGATTCCGACTCAAGCTACGCATAAAACTGCGGGAAGAAATCATGGATATATTAATAATTTAGTATTCTTTATTCGTTTCTCGGATGAAACCGGATATACGACCGGAAATTTTACAACTATTCAAAATCAATTCAACGATTCGTCTTCCTATATAGTAAATTCATTGTATAATTACTACAGAACCGTGTCTTACGGCAATTTATTTGTAACGACTCATTTATATCCACAATCCAATTCATCGGTTATCTATTCCTATCAAGATTCATTTCCCAGAAACTATTATATTGAATATAATGCCACAACAAATCCTGCTGGTTATTCCGGTTCAAATGAAAGGAGACAAAGAGAACAGGCCTTATTGGCACGTGTTGTTAATTACTTTAAAGACAGTATACCGCCCTCGTTAGATTTAGATTATGATGGGGATGGCAATGTGGATAATGTTTGTTTTGTAACCACCGGTTCTCCCGAAGGATGGAGTGATTTATTATGGCCTCATCGTTGGAATTTATATACTCAGAATGTATCTTTAAACGGTAAACGGGTTTATGATTATAATTTAATTATGGAAACCTATATGTATTCAGGAATTATAGCCCATGAATTTATGCATACCTTGGGAGCACCCGACTTATACCGTTATAACGATACCTATAATAATATCTCACCTGTTGGTTCATGGGATTTAATGGCTTCAACCAATTACTATAAACCGCAAGGATTGGGTGCGTATATGAAATATAAATACGGTAATTGGTTAGATAGTATTCCTACTATTTATAAAGGAGGAACGTATACTCTTTATCCGGCAAATGGATTATCCAACAATAAAATTGCTTATAAAATACCTATTGAAGATGAATATAATCAATATTTTATAGTGGAATATCGTCAAAAAACTTCTTGTACGTTTGAGTCTTCGTTAGATGGTTCCGGTATTGTTATTTACCGCATTGACGATCGTTTCGATGGCAATGCAGGATATAATAACATGAGCGAATTCGATGAAGTATACACTTTTCGTCCGGGAGGCACAACCACAACACAAGGTTCCA
>CAYZQG010000035.1:0-13436 GCA_964480685.1 uncultured Lentimicrobiaceae bacterium | reverse complement strand
CGAACGCTTTTTGATTCCGAAAGAAACAGATATGGAAAAATATGTTAAAAACATAAATCCTGATAATATTCGTCAAGAGATTTTAGCTGAAGGAGCAATTTCAACCGGAGGGATAATACCGATTAATGGACCAGGTAATTCAATCTATAACAATTATTTGCCACAATGCTATTCCGACTATATTTTTGCCATTACTGTGGAAGAATATGGAGCAATTATAGGAATTTTTCTAATGACACTATACTTAATACTATTTTTTAGAATTTTTCAAATAGTACGATATATTAAATCGACTTTCGGAGCTTATTTAGTGGTAGGTTTAGGTTTTTTAATTGTATTTCAAGCTTTAATACATATTTTAGTGAATATTGGAATGTTTCCCAGTACCGGACAAACCTTACCAATGTTTAGTTGGGGCGGAATGTCAATTATAATCACTTCCATTTGTTTTGGAATAATATTAAATATCAGTAAAGAAGTTCAAAAAGAACGAAAAAATAAAATCAATCAAAATAAAGTTGCACAATGAGTACAAAAATTATAATAGCCGGTGGCGGCACAGGTGGACACATTTTTCCGGCAATAGCCATTGCCAACGAATTGAAACATCAAATTCCGGATGTAGATATTTTGTTTGTTGGTGCTAACAACCGAATGGAAATGAAACGTGTACCTGAAGCCGGTTATACGATTAAAGGGATTGATATGTATGGATTGCAACGTAGTTTTACACTTAAAAATATCATTGCAAATATCAAACTTCCATTTCGAGTTTTAAAAAGTTTACGAAAAGCAAAACAGATCATAACAGAATTTAACCCTCAAATTGTGATTGGTGTTGGAGGTTATGTAAGTGGTCCGGTGTTAAAAATGGCTGCATCCAAACATATTCCTACCGTTATTCAAGAACAAAATTCGTTTCCCGGAATCACAAACAAAATGCTGGCAAAAAATGCAAACGTAATTTGTACGGCTTATGATCATTTGGAAGAATTCTTTGATCCTCAAAAAACGGTAAAAACAGGAAACCCCGTTCGCAAAGACATTATTAATCTCGCCGTAAATAAAGAAGAAGCGTATGCGTATTTTAATCTTAACCCCAACAAAAAAACGGTTTCGGTGATTGGTGGCAGTTTAGGTTCTAAATCTATCAATGAAGCTATAATGGAAATTTTGCCCGATTTTGCCGGTGAAGACGTTCAATTGATTTGGCAAACGGGAGAATATTATTATCAATCTATTCCTGAAAACAATAAAAAACTAAACGGGATTCAAATACTTCCTTTTATACAACGCATGGATTATTTATATAAAATATCCGATGTAATTGTTTCCCGAGCAGGTGCTATTGCTATTTCCGAATTATGTATTGTAGCAAAACCTTGTATTTTAATACCTTCTCCCAATGTGGCTGAAGATCATCAAACAAAAAATGCCACTGTCCTTTCTCAAGCCGGAGCTGCTATACGTATTGCCGATAAAGATGTTAAAGAAAAATTGGGATATTTTATTTTTGACCTTATTGCAAATACACAAAAAGGAGAAGAAATGAGCAAAAATTTAACATTATTAGCAATTCCGGATGCCACTAAACGTATTGTAAATGAAATAATTAAATTATTATAATATCAAAATGAATCAATTACTTGAACATATTAAAACCATATATTTTCTGGGAATAGGAGGAATAGGAATGAGCGCACTCGCTCGTTATTTCAGGGAAAATGGATGTTCGGTATCGGGTTATGATAAAACACCCTCATCCATAACCGATAAACTATTTACCGAACAAATTGATGTGCATTTTGATGAAAATCACGAGTTTATTCCTGATAATGTGGATTTGGTAGTTTATACGCCTGCCATTCCTAGTTCTCATAAAGAATTTCAATATTGTAAAGCAAAAGGAATTCCAATGATGAAACGTTCTGAAGTTTTAGGAAAAATAGCTTCCGATAAATATACCATTGCCATTGCCGGTTCTCATGGGAAAACATCGATTACTTCAATGACTAGCTTATTGTTATGGGAAAATAATAAAATCCTTTCTTTTATTGGAGGCATTTCATTAAATTATAAATCTAATTTTATTCATGATATAGATGCTACTATTTTAATCGCCGAAGCCGACGAATACGACCGTTCATTTTTACATCTTTATCCCGATATTGCCGTAGTTTCATCCATGGATGCCGATCATTTGGATATCTATAAAACTTCCGAATCGATGGACAAAGGATTTAATGATTTTGTCAATAATATTAAACCTTATGGATGCTTAATAACAAAAAAAGAGCTTTTAGCTCGTTTAAATACTACATGTAAAGTATATACCTACAGTCTACAAGATTCAAGTTGTGATTTTTACGCATCGAAAATTGAAATTTACAACGAACAATATGTTTTCAGTATACATACCCCTCAGGGTGAAATCGAAGATATAGAATTTCAAACAGCCGGATTACATAATATTGAAAATGCAGTGGCTGCCGTTGCTGTTGCTCATATTCAAGGAGTTCCACATGAATTGATAAAACAACAATTATCGAAATACAAAGGAGTAAAAAGACGATTTGAATATGTTATTCGTAGAGACGATTTGATATATATTGATGACTATGCTCATCATCCCAACGAATTAAAAGCAGCCATCACTTCCATCAAAGCGATACATCCCACTCGTAAGTTATGTGGAATTTTTCAACCACATTTATTTACACGTACACGAGATTTTGCCGATGAATTTGCAGCCAGTTTGGATTTGTTGGACCAAGTAATTTTACTTGATATTTATCCTGCAAGAGAAGCTCCTATTGAAGGCGTTAACTCCCAAATGTTACTTAATAAAATTCATATAACTGATAAATGTAAACAAACAAAAGACAATTTAGTCCCTTATTTAAAATCGATTCATCCCGAATTAATAGTAACTTTTGGGGCGGGTGATATAGACAGAATGGTTGATAAAATTAAAATGGCATTTGAAGTATGAAAATAAAACGCATTATTATTATTGTCATTATTATTTTAGCTGTAATTGGAGCCTTCGTTTTTAATTCCATATTATCGAAAAACAGAAAAGTTAATAAAATCGTGTATCAAATTGAATATCAATCGGAACCATTATTTCCCGAAAAAGATTTAGATAAATATGTGAAAGATAGTTGTGGCATATTAATTGGCAAATTAGTCAATAGCGTTGATCTAAATAAAATTGAAAAAAAAATAGCTGGCTATCCTTATTTAAAATCGGTTGAAGTAATAGCTAATACACGAGGAAATATTACCATTAAAGCCGTTCAGCATAAAGTAATTGTAAGAGTATTTAATGCACAAAACGAATCTTTTTACATTTCCGATAACGGATATTTAGTTCCTTTATCTTCACTACCTGCCGATAGAGTGTTGATTGCCAATGGAGAAATTTATCAACATTATCGAAATACGCATTTATTAGAAACACAAAAAAATAATATTCTTTACAGTATTTGGAAGTTAGCAAGTTTTATTGAAAAAGACCCATTTTTAAAACCACAGATTGGACAAATTTATATAAATTTGCAAAAAGAAATTGAATTAGTTCCGACAGTTGGAGATCATATCATTAGATTTGGAAGAATTAATAATATGGAAGAGAAATTTGAAAATTTGAAAAATATATACACAAAGGGATTTAAAATTACAGGATGGAATAAATATGCTGCCGTTAATTTGAAATTTGGGAATCAAATTCCCTGTGAAAAAAGACAATAAATTAAAAATGAAGTGTTATGTTTAAACGTAAAAAAGAAAAAGAGGTAGTTATAACTGCAAAAACAAAAACAATTGCAGTTGGTCTTGATATTGGAACAACCAAAATTGCCGCATGCGTCGGGCAACGAAATAATGATGGAAATATTGAACTTTTAGGCTATGGAGAATACATTTCTCTTGGAGTCCAACGTGGTCAAGTTATAAACATTGTTAAAACGGTTGAAGCTATTAATCATGCTATTAAGCAAGCAAATGCAAGTTCGGGCGTATTAATAGATACGGTTGTTGTAGGCATTGCCGGACAACATATTAATAGTTTTCATGTGGAAGGAGAAATAAAACGTCGAGATGCCGAAAGTGAAGTTACCAAGGAGGATGTTAAAATGCTCATTGAAGATATGTTTAAATTAACGGTTAAGCCCGGTGTTCAAATTATTGATGCTATTCCGCAAGAATTTTTTGTAGACGATTATTCCGATTTAAAAGACCCTATTGGAGTATTAGGAACGCAATTAGGTTCTGTTTTTAATATTGTTACGGGTAATTCTCAACATATTAAGAACATTGCACGTTGTGTCCAAAAATGCAATTTGAAAATGGAAGGCTTAGTATTAGAACCTATTGCATCGTCTGAAGTAGTCCTCGATCCCAAAGAAAAAGAATCGGGAGTAGCTTTGGTTGATATTGGTGGAGGAACCAGTGATATTGCTGTTTTTTATAACGGCATACTTCGCCATTCGGCAGTTATACCAATCGGAGGAGACGTAATAACCGATGATATTAAAAATGTTTTCAAAGGATTAATCAAAGATAATGCAGAAGTTATTAAATTAAAATATGGATCTTGTATCCCTGATAAAAGTAAACCGGATCATATTATTTCTGTTCCGGGAATCAGAGGAAGACCGCCTATTAATATTCAACAAATGGAATTATCGGCTGTAATCGAAGCCCGTGTGGGGGAAATAATGGATAGAATTTTGTCGGAAATTAATCATTCCGATTACTTAAAAAAATTAGGTTGCGGTATCGTTCTTACAGGAGGAGGGGCTTTACTCCATTCTATTAAAGAGTTTACCGAATATAAAACGGGCATGTCGGTTCGAATAGGAAATCCTGAAGAAAAAATTATTCATAAACCCGATTCAAAAATCAATAATCCTATCTATGCAACAGCATTAGGACTAATGGTTATGGGTATTGAAAAAGACGAAGAAGAATATATCCAACAAAAAGAAGAAATAAGAGAAATAAAAAAACCAACTAAAGACCCTGAAAAACCAAAACCGGAACCTAAGAAAAAAGAATCGGTACCAAGACCAAAATATAATACATGGGATAAAGTTAAAGGAATGTTGGAATCTTTATTGGAAGAAGATGTGGATGTAGATCAGGATGATGATTTTGATAATTAATTGAAAATTTAGTATATTAACCATTTAAAAATAATAACAATGTTAGATATTAAAATTGATGATGATGCTTTTGGCCAAATAACACCAATTGTTGATACCGATCAACAACCAACGCTTTCCATCATAAAAGTAATGGGAGTAGGTGGTGGCGGTGGAAATGCCGTTAAACATATGTATAATATGGGTATTAAAGATGTAGATTTTATGATTTGTAATACCGATAAACAAGCTTTGGAAAATAGTCCTATTGCTTTAAAAATTCAATTGGGAGATGGAGGCTTGGGTGCGGGTGCAGACCCTGAAGTAGCTCGTCAAGCAGCGCTTGAAAGTGAAGATGTGATTAAAAAAGCTCTTGAAGGAACTAAAATGCTTTTTATTACTGCCGGTATGGGCGGTGGTACGGGTACAGGTGCTTCTCCTATTATTGCTGCTTTAGCCAATGAGATGGGAATCCTTACCGTAGCTATTGTTACTTATCCTTTTAAATTTGAACAACAAGGAAAATTTGAAATTGCTGATGAAGGAATTAATGAATTAAGACAAAATGTAGATGCGTTGATTGTAATAAAAAACGAATCGTTAAAAAGTTTTTATCCCGATTTGAAATTATCAAACGCTTTTGCTAAAGTTGATGATGTTTTATTAATATCCGCAAAAAGTATTGCAGAATTAATTACCGTTCATGGAATTATTAATGTTGACTTTAATGATGTAAAAACCGTATTGAAAAATAGTGGAACAGCTATCATCGGGTCAGGAATTGCTAAAGGAGAAAACAGAGCCCAAGAAGCTGTCGAAGCAGCTACAAACAGTCCATTATTAGATAAAAATACAATATATGGAGCTGAAAATGTCCTTTTCTTTATTTCCTACGGTAAACAATGCGAACCTACCATCGAAGAATTGGATGTAATTACAGAACATCTTGAAAATCAAACTTGTTCTGAAAAAGAAAAATTGATTTGGGGACATGGGCTTGACGAAAGTTTAGATGATCAAATTAGAGTTACCGTTATTGCTACCGGTTTACACGATCATTCGGAAGACTTTAAGAAAAAAGAATTTCGAAACGAAAATGATAATTCTATGAAACCAACAGCTATTAATACAGAATTTAATACTTCATCGAACGAAAATATTGATGTTCAAAAAAATAATTCAAAACAAACGATGGGCAATGATTCTTTACGAGAGTTATCGCAAGATGAAATGGATACTTATTTAGCCATTCCCGCCTATGAACGTATGCAACTCAATAAAGATAAAAATGCATATTACAATCAGGAAATGTCTTCGGTTAGGGTAGGTGTTAATGGGGTAATGGAAAACCCTCCTTTTCTAACTAATGCAGTTGATTAAATAAAATGATGAATATATTTAATGATGGCAGAAGATTTTCTGCCATTTTTTTTGAAATTAAAAGATCCTTTTGTATATTTATAACAAATTAGTTCTTTATAAACTTTTTGGTAATATTGTTATTGGGAGTAACAACCTGTAGATAATAAATTCCATTTGCTAAATCTTGAATATCAATATCTGCTACATCGAATGAATGTATAAGAACTTTGCCTTGTAAATCGATTACTTTTATGTAATTAATGGTTAAATCCATAGATGTAATATGAATAGTATTTTTAGCGGGATTTGGAAATATTTGTACGCTATTTTCTTGATCAATTTCAGAAATGGAATTACCTTTTAATATTTGAAGCGTTTGATTGTATATTGTTTGAGGACACCCAAAAAAGGAATTAAACCAAGCTGTTATAAAAAATGTTCCATATTTACCATAACAATGTGATACACTGTCACCATGTATATTTGGGCTATTATCACCAAAATCCCAAATAACATCTGATAATCCATAATCACAAGCAATATTTTTATGTGTATTATTCATAAAAATTACAGTCGCATTAGGATTATAAATAATAGAGTCATAAATTTGCACTTCAGGTGAAAGGGAATCAAACACCCAAATTGCATCAGTTTTAATCAAAGTATCAATACGTTTACAATCACAATAAGCGATGGTAGTTATGGTATACTTTCCGGGTTGATGATAAATATGATTTACAGTCATTCCTTCGGCTTGTGTTCCATCGCCAAAATCCCATTTGTAATTTACCATTTCACAGCCTGTTCCGGTAAAAGTTATACTTCCGCCCGGTGAGCATAAGACTGTATCTGAAGCAAGAAATGAAGCTTTAAAATCTGTTACTTTAATATAGTTTTGCTTTGTTATTATTTCTTTATGCCCATCACTATAGGTTACTCTGCATGTAATTGTATACACTCCTTCCGATAAATAAGGATGTGTTACAGGATTAATATTCGATGCTGTAAATCCGTCACCAAAATCCCATACCCATTTTACGCCATTTCCAGTTTCAGTAAATGTAATAATTGCCGGAGAACAAGAATTAGTGATATCTGCTATAAAATCACCTGCTTTAATGTTATATATAATAAAACATAAAAGAGAGATTAAATAAAATTTTTTCATAATTAAAATTTTGTGTTACATTGTTATTATTTTCTCAATAATTTATTACAAAAATAGAAAAAAAAACAATACAAATAACAATATTTTATTATATTTTTTTTATTATTAAACAACTGTATTACATGCTATTACAATTATTATTTGTCTATTTACAAATATATTGCTAATCAGATTATTTTCATTTTTTTATTTATTATATTCTTAATTTTCAATTCATTAAAAATAATCAATTTAAACTATTTTAAATAATGTTTTGGTTAATTTATATCTTTAAATTTCATCAAATATTCATTTTCCTCATTGAATAATAAAAAAAATTAATCAAATTATTTCATTAAAAATATCATTAGATTATTCTTTTATTATTCAATAAAAAAAGCTATTTTTGCAGCAAGAAATAATTAAAAGAAAAACACCAGCATAAGAAAAATGTCTTTAATAAAGTCAATATCCGGAATAAGAGGAACAATAGGAGGAATATCCGGTGATAATTTAACTCCTTCCGACATTGTGAAGTTTGTAACTGCCTATAGCATTTTTTTAAAAGAAAAAAGTAAAAATAACGTTAAATTATGCGTTATTGTAGGTAGAGATGCTCGCGTTTCGGGCGAAATGGTAAATCATTTAGTATGTGGAACACTTCTTGGAATGGGAATAGATGTGGTGGATATAGGGTTAACGACTACCCCAACCGTAGAAATGGAAGTGCTTTTATCTCAAGCTGCTGGAGGAGTAATTATTACAGCAAGTCATAATCCGTTTCAATGGAATGCTTTGAAATTATTAAATGAAAATGGAGAATTTTTATCAGCTACTGAAGGAGAAAAAATTATTAAACTTTCAGAGAAAGAGGATTTTTTATTTGCCGAAGCAGCAAATTTAGGACATCTATCTTTTAAAAATAATGCCATTGAAAGGCATATTGAAAAAGTTTTGGAATTAGCCCTTGTTGATATTGAATCCATCCAAAAGAAAAATTTTAAAGTAGTCATTGATTGTGTCCATTCAACGGGAGGCTTAGCGTTACCTCCACTATTAAAAGCCTTAGGCGTAAACGAAGTTATTACCATGTATGGAGAGCCTACCGGAATATTTCCTCACAATCCCGAACCACTCCCAGAGCATTTGGGAGAACTTTGTAAAACCGTTAAAGAAACACATGCCGATATAGGTTTTGTAGTTGACCCTGATGTGGACAGATTAGCTATTATTCAAGAAAATGGAGAAGTTTTTGGTGAAGAATATACCTTGGTGGCTGTAGCAGATTATGTTTTGCAACATACCCTTGGAAATACCGTATCTAATTTATCTTCAACACGTGCACTTCAGGTGATTACCAAACAATATGGAGGCTGTTATTCAGCGGCTGCCGTAGGCGAAGTAAATGTTGTTCAAAAAATGAAAGAAGTGAATGCCGTTATTGGAGGCGAAGGAAACGGTGGCGTTATTTATCCTGCATTACATTATGGTAGAGATGCTTTGGTTGGAATCGCTTTGTTTTTATCCTATTTGGCAAAATTAAAAATGACTTGCTCTCAATTACGAAAATCGTATCCAGATTTTTTTATTTCTAAAAATAAAATCCAATTGGATCCTACTCTCGCAGTGGATGATATATTATTGTTTATCAAAGATAAATATAAAAATTATCCGATTATTGATATTGATGGAATTAGAATTGATTTTGAGCAAGAATGGGTACAATTGCGAAAATCAAATACTGAACCTATTATACGTATTTATGCGGAAAGCAAAACGGAAGAATCGGCAAGTCGCTTGGCAAAATTAATCATGGATGACATAAAATTGTATATTGAAAATATTAAATAAGAAATTGATATGAAAATATTTACGTGGATTGTTAAATATAAATTCGTAATTATTACGGGATTGTTTATTGCTTATTTATTTGTTAGTGAAAACAGTATTATTTTGAATTTCAAATTAAAAAAAGAAATTAAAAAATTGGAAGAAGATAATCGTCTTTTACAAAACAAATGCAACCAAATGAAACTTGTCAACGAAGAAATTAACGAAGATAAAGACGCTATGGAATTGTATATGCGTGAATATTATTTTCTTAAAAAAGAAAATGAAGAAATTTTCAGAATTAATTACGTAGAAAATACCGAAGAAGAATAATTTTAACATGCATTTACTCATTTTAAACGGTCCAAATTTGAATTTGTTGGGAGAACGCGAAACTGCCATTTACGGAACTATTACTTTCGATAGTTTTTTAGAAAAATTAAAACATAGATATTCTAATATTTCAATAGATTATCAACAATTCAATATCGAAGGGGAATTAATTCAAGCCATTCATAATGCCAATCATTTATACAACGGTATAATCATAAATCCCGGAGCTTTTACTCATACATCCATTGCTTTACGCGATGCTATAAAAGCAATCGATATACCTGTTGTCGAAGTTCATATCAGTCAAGTAATGGCACGAGAACCTTTTCGTAAACGTTCATATATCTCCGCAGTTAGCAAAGGTTGTATTTTCGGATTCGGATTAAATAGTTATCAATTGGCAATTGAAAGTTTTATTGCCGATTGAAACTAAATTCTATTCCCTAAATTGGAAAACCATTTTTAAAAACAATTATTCGATAATTTTTTTAAATCGGTTAAGATTCTTTGCTTCTTTTCGTTATAGCATGAATGACAGTCTATTGTGGATTAGATTGCCGGTTTGTTGCAATCTAATCCATTTTATTAAATAATAATTTTAAATTATAATTGAAATCCAAGATAAAAAACGGCAAACTTTTTGAATGAAATAGATTATAAATTGACATTATAAATGATAGAATTAGTAGATAAATTAGAAATAAATCGAGTTCTTTCAAAAGAAGAATTTTCACAATTAATAGCTAACAGAACAGATAGTTTAAGTGAATATTTATTTGCAAAAGCACGTAAAGTACGCGAAAAATATTATGGTAAAGATGTTTATTTGAGAGGATTGATTGAATTTACGAATCATTGTAAAAACGATTGTTACTATTGTGGCATTCGGAAAAGCAATTTGCATGTAGAGCGTTATCGTTTAACCAAAGAACAAATTTTAGAATGTTGCGACACAGGTTATGCCTTGGATTATCGAACATTTGTATTACAAGGCGGTGAAGATAAGTATTTTACAGATACAATTATGGTTGATATTATTCAATCTATCAAGCAAAAGTATCCCGATTGTGCCTTAACATTATCGTTGGGAGAAAAAAGTTACGAATCGTATCTTGCATATTATAAAGCCGGTGCCGACCGTTATCTTTTACGACACGAAACGGCAAATGCAATCCATTACAGTCAATTGCATCCCGAAAAACTTTCTTCGGAAAAACGAAAACAATGTTTATCCGATTTAAAAGCTATCGGTTTTCAAGTCGGGACAGGATTTATGGTAGGTTCTCCTTTTCAAACACCTGAAAATTTGGCAGAAGACATGCTCTATATTCACCAATTACAACCGCAAATGGTAGGAATCGGACCCTTTATTCCCCATCATCAAACACCTTTTGCTGACAAAAAAAGCGGTTCTATGGAACTTACTTTATTTATGATAGGTTTATTACGACTAATGCTTCCATATTCTTTGCTTCCTTCTACAACGTCACTTGGTACTATAAATCCTAAAGGTAGAGAAAAAGGTTTGTTAGCTGGAGCTAATATCATTATGCCTAATCTATCACCGATTGATGTCAGAAGTAAATACTTGCTTTATGACAACAAAATATGTATCAGCGATGATGCACGTCATTGCCGACATTGTTTAGAGCGAAGAGTAGAAAGTGCAGGATATAGAATTGTCTCTGCAAGAGGCGATTGTAAAAATGTGGAATAAACGATTTTTATCCGATTAACAATCCTTCTACACGAACTTTTAGAAAGCCGTTATTCATACGAGTTACGGCATTAACCAAACCGCTATGTCGCCATTGCAACATGCAGCGACGTGGTAAAAACCAATAACGAGCCCCCAACTGAATGGGAACTTTGCTTTCTTTAATTATTCCTTCATAAGCTTGTGAAACATAAAAACCTATGTCTTTAAACCCTTCATTTCTTGGTCTTAAAGGTCCTGTTACACACCAATAAATAACACCGTTTCGCGGATCAACATTAGTAACAACACCACAGTGAGTAACCGGACAACCACACGACATTCCCATTGGACGACCAATAAGTACATCCTCTTTTTTAATTTCCAATTCTTTGACTAAAGCAGGATTATAGGGTAAAATTGTTTCTTTCGGTCCGGGTTCGTTATCAAAACAGTCGAGAATAAAATCAAAATCTCGTTGTAGACTATCTTTCCAAGCCATTTTTTCTCCCATGTTGGATGAAAAACAGCTATGGCAACTTAAAACATCGGGGGTGCTTTCTGTTTTTTTTGTTAAATGAATACATAATTTCAATTCATTCGGATTTTGTTCAACAAATTGAGCAAAAGCATTACATGATTTGTAACCGCAAGCACCACAATCTAATTGGGGTAGCATTTTCTTTATTTCTTCTATTTTTAAGGAGGTTTCGTTATTCATATTTTATAATTGAATGGTTAATAAATATTTTAAATTAAATGTTAATACATGGATTGAATCCAACTTATAATATCATTTTAAATAATAGATAATTTTTGACTTAAATTTTGAGTATTAAAATATAATATATTAATGTTGTTATTATGAAAAAATCGGGTTTAATTTACTCGTAATTTTTCTAAATAAATCAATAAAAATATCAATTTCTTTTTCGGTATTAAATCTTCCAAGACTGACTCTAACCGACCCGCGTGCTTCAAATTGGTTTAATCCGAGAGCTTGTAAAACATGTGAAGCCGGATTATCACCATTTGAAGAACAAGCAGAACCCGATGAAACGGCAATTCCTTCTTCGTCAAGCAATAAAAGCAAACGAATGCTTTCACCTTCCATTCCGCTAAGGCAGAAATTAAGATTGTGTGGAAGACGTTTTGATAAATCGCCGTTAAAATATATTCCTTCAATAGTTTCAGTTAATTTAGCTATTAATTTTTGCTGAAGCGATTTTATTCGAATGTGTTCACTTTCCATTTCATTAAAACATAATTCGGCAGCTTTGGCAAAACCAACAATACTGGCTACGTTTTCGGTAGATGAACGAAATCCGAATTCCTGTCCACCACCATGTAACAAGGGTGATATCGCTACATTTTCTTTTATCATCAGTGCACCTACACCTTTTGGTCCATAAATTTTATGGGAATTAATTGTCAGTAAATCAATACTTTCTATTTCAATCGGAATTTTTCCAAACGATTGACACGCATCGGAATGAAAATATACTTTTTTTTCCTTACATATTTTCCCGATTTCGGAAATGGGCTGTATCGTTCCTATTTCATTATTTACATGCATTACGGAAACAAGAATAGTGTTTGGGGTGATGTTATTTTTCAGAAACTCCACATCAACAATACCACTTTGGTCAACAGGGATGCAAGTAATAACAAATCCTTGTTTTTCAAGCCATTTACAAGTATTTAGAACACAATCGTGTTCGATTGCTGAAATAATAATATGATTTCCTTTGTGTTTATTGGCAAATGCTATTCCTTTTAAGGCAAAATTATTTGCTTCGGTTCCGCCGGAAGTAAAAATTAATTCATCGGTTTTACAATTTAAATATTGAGACATTGAAAAGCGGGATCTTTCAATATTATTTTTGGCAACAGTTCCAAAGTGATGTAAGCTGGAAGCATT
>CAYZQG010000034.1:0-13627 GCA_964480685.1 uncultured Lentimicrobiaceae bacterium | reverse complement strand
TAAGTCCTTTGAAAATAAAAAAACCTAATAGAAATAGTCCTACTAGTAGCGAAAAAGCAAGAATAAATGATTTTGATTCTATTTTATTATCCATGGTTAAAAAGATTTAAGTAATTATTAATGTGTTATTTTTATTCTTAATTCAATATCGTTTACTTTATTTAATATCATCTAGGTTTATTGTGCTGTGGTCGGTTTCTGCCTTGCCACTAGCGTGTAATTTACGCAACAAAGGTACCACATTGGTAAATAGTAAATAACTTCTTCTACTTAATGCTTATCCTTGTTATTTTCAGATGCAAAAGTAAACAATATTTTCATATAAATAGCTCTGCTAAACAAATTAAATTTGTTCGTTTTTATTTTTTTTGTACACAGAGAATCACAGAGGGAATCAGTATTTAATCCGTTTAATCAGCGTTATCGGTGTGCTGTTTTGCCATCTTATTTTAATAGCCGGATATATTTCAGCAATTGATGGTAATAATATCTTCCAAGCGAGTGGTATAGCATGGCGAAAGTTTTTCTTGTCGCATTTTCCACACACGTTGAAGGTCTTGGGCGGCAAGTTTGACTTTTTGTTGTCCATAGCTTGCGTTTAATTCATCAACGGTTTGCATTAAAGGAATATGGCGAGGGTCTCTGTTCTCAAATAAATTGGTCTGTAAGCAGTTTTCATCGCAGAAATCCATAACTATAATACCTGCTTTTTTATAATAGTATCCTTTTATAAAAATTTTTTCCAAGGCAAGGGTGGCAAATTTCGATAATTCAATGGCTGAGTTGGTTGGAAAAGGCAGTTTTACAATGATGTTTCGACTGTATTGCGGTAAATCGTGGCGATGACCGTTGGAATGAATAAAAACCATCATGGCTTGGCAGCAGGAATGTTGGCGGCGAAGTTTTTCGGCACAGGAAACGGCAAAGGTAGTAATGCGTTCGTTGAGTTGTTCCAATTCTTTGTAATTGGTTTCAAAGGAGCGGGTAGTGGCAATATTTTTTTTAGCTTGTATTTTTTCAATATCAAGTATAGCGGTGCCTTGCAAATCTTTTTGCAAACGAGCTCCAACAACCGCCATGTGTTTTTTTACCCAATCGGGATTGAGTTGGGTAAAGGCATAGGCCGTGGTAATATTTTTGGCGTAAAGTCGTTTCGCATGTTGTCTGCCGATACCCCAAACGTCTTCTATTTTTAGCCATTTCAATGCTTTAATTCGTTGTTCTTCGGTAGCAATAATATACACATTGCCGGTTTCTTTGGGGAATTTTTTGGCAATGCGATTGGCTGCTTTTGCTAACGATTTGGTGGGAGCAATACCCACACTAATCGGAATGCCGGTGTATTGGAATACTTTAGTGCGAATTTCTTCGGAAAAGGTTTGAAGATTAATGTTTTCGTATCCTTTTAATTTCAAAAAAGCTTCGTCAATGCTGTAGATTTCCATTTCGGGACTATATTCTTCGAGGATAGCCATTACTCGATTACTCATATCGCCGTATAAGGCAAAATTAGCCGAGAAAACGTGCACGTTATGGGTCTTAAACAAGGTTTCGTATTCAAAGGCGGGAGCTCCCATTGGAATACCTATGGCTTTGGCTTCGTTGCTGCGGGCAATAACACACCCATCGTTGTTGGATAACACTACAATAGGTTTCCCGTTAAGGTCGGGACGGAAAATACGCTCACAGGAAGCGTAAAAATTATTGCAGTCAACCAATGCGAACATTATACTTTTTTAATTACATGAGTTACAATACCCCAAACGGAAAGGGTGTTTTCTTCTTCGATTTTAATCGGTTTATATGCAGGATTTTCAGGCATTAGCCAAACGCCTTTTTTATCTATTTTAATGCGTTTTAAGGTAAATTCACCATCTAAAAAACAAACGGCAATTTTACCGTCGGAAGGGAGAATGCTTTTATCTATCACCAACAAATCTCCATCGTTGATGCCGGCATCTTTCATGGATTCTCCTTTTACTCTTCCATAATACGTTGCAGTAGGATGCTTGATTAAATGGCGGTTAAGATCTATGGTTAAATCAATAAAATCAAGAGCAGGCGAGGGGAAGCCCGCACTAATATCGGCTGAAAGTACGGGTAAAGCAAGCTCGGTTTCCGTAATGGCGGAATAGATGTCGAGTTTTGTGCCGTCATGTAATTTTAAATGCCCCATAATCAAGATGATGTTTTGAATCGTATTTATTTGCAAAAATACACAATAATCAACTAAGTAAACAAACTTATTACAACAAATTGCCGTACATTTAATTTTGGATGTTAGGGCAAGGGGGATGGTTGTTTATCTTGTTTCTTTCGATAATATCGTTCGGCAAATGAAAAGCAAAGACCGGTAGAAAAAATTCCACCTTCAGAAGGAAGGCGATAGATTGAATAATGTGGAAATACTTGAAGACTAAAACATAATTGCGTTTGAATCTTTACATATTTCCAACCACCACGAACGGTTAAAGCAGGTTCAAATACCAAAAAATTTCTCATAAAATAAATTTTTTGTAAATCCATATATTCATATTCTGACGGTGGTAAATTTTGAAAAGTATTCAAATATGTAAGGTTTGCAATTCGAGTGGAAAGTGCGATATCAAAATAATGGGTTGTTAAACCTATTGATGGTTGAATAAAATTTTTTATAAAAAAAACATTAGCTATATATCTTGTTGGAATATAATGTCCATTAGCATAAAGATAATCGCCTTTATAAAAATGACTTTGATTACAAACACCCACACCTCTAAAGACTTCCACTACAAAATATTTATTTAAGGGTTTATAATATCCGGCAGCAGCATCTACATAATGTCCAAAACCACAATCATTTTTAAAATATTCATTGGTGGATTCATAACCATACATATAATTTGCCATAACCGCAAAATTATTGGTAATTGAATAGGCGCCTTGAATTTCATAAGTAGTTACTTCATCAGAAGCATAATATCCTGCAAGTCGTACTTCGTTTTTTTCTTTAAACAAAGGTACATTTACCGTATTGGGTACATAATAGGTATGTGAACAACTGCTTAATACAATAATTCCGATAAGAAAAAATACATTTTGCTTTTTCATATTGTTTTAAATTTGCACAAAAGTATATTTTTTTTTAATACAAAAAAAAAGCTGCTCTTTCGGGCAGCTTTTTGTAATTTTAATACAAATTTATCTTTTAATATCTTTACGAGAAGCATAGTTGACTTTGAAAGCGTTGGCTTTACGTAGTTCTTGTTTAACATCGGTAACAACTCCCATTTTTACATTTTCGTCCACTTTTAAGGACCATGTAATCATGGTACGATCTACATCGTTACGGCGTTGTTTTTCGCTTTCGACAAACTCACTAATTTCCGAAGTTTCGGCAAATTGGTCGTTTAATTGAATTCGCGGTTCCGGTCCTAACTTTTTAATATAATTTTGGTTAGGTTTTCCGATATTAATACTGGAGACTAATGCCTTCTTTTCGAGTTTTTGGACTTCGGATGCTTTAGGTATATTTATGACAACGAATAATGAAGTTTCTCTCATGGTGGAAATTACCATAAAGAAAAATAAAAACATAAACACAATATCCGACATGGATGCGGTATTCAATTCAGGGAGTTCTTTTCCTCCTTCTTTTTTAAATCTTGACATAATTATTTTTTCCCTCCATAATTTGACGGTTCAGCTTCGGAAATACTCATCGGATAAATTTTCTGTACACCTTTCTTTTGTGTTTCCGACAAGTCTTCAAAAGATTTACCGAAGTTTTGTTGTGCATATTCGTTACGTAGTTCATTAAAAGCCAATGTAAGTTGGTCTTGAACGGCAACATAGATGGAGTAAGAAGTGCTTCTATCGTTTTGAAGTGAAACCACCCCTTTTGAGACCATCGCATTCATATTAAGTTCGTCAATGTAAAGAGGCTTTTTATCGGATAGATGTATTTCCTCATTGGGATTTGCAATAAAATCTTTGGTGATATTTTTTAATTGATGTACATCTGTTACGACTTCTCCGTTTACCAATAATTGGTCGTTCATATTGACTAAAATTTGTAATACATTTCGACGATTTACCGGCGGAACTTTCTCATCACCTCGAAGAGGAGGCGGTAATTTTCGTTGAATTCCTTGATCGGTATTAATGGAAGAGGTCAACAAAAAGAATGTTAACAGCAAAAAAGAGATATCAGCCATTGAACTTGTATTTAATGCCGGTGTACGCTTTGCCATAACAATTATTTTTTAAGTTTAATATAAATAAAAGAGCCGATAAATGCCGCTACAACACCTAAAAAAGCAAAATAAACTACATTAATAGAGGTGCCTACCCATTTAAAGACGGTAGTGCTGATTTCTAAACGAGTAGCCACATCGCTAAGCTCGGAAGGGGCAATTATATATCCTATAGTAATTATAACAGCAAAAATTGCGAGTAAAACCGTTGTGGTAACTATTTGTTTTTTATCGGTAAAAATTCTCAATATTGTAAAAAACAACAACACAACAATCACAGCTACTAACATACAATAGAGTATATAAAAACTAAATGTCATAGCGGCATCCGATTGATTGATAAGATAAATCAAAGAAGATGCAGCAACTATCAAGCCAATGACAAGTAAGACTATATTTGTGATTTTTTTAATTAAAGTATCCATCGTTATATTTTTTATATGGTTAAAAATTAAGAAATTAAATAAGATTTATTTTCTGTATTTTATAACAATGTCCATATAACTAATGGTGGCGTCTTCCATGGTATTGGTTAAGCTGTCAATTTTTGAAATTAAGTAGGAGTAAAATACTTGAAGAATTAAAGCAACAATTAACCCGAATACAGTGGTAATAAGAGCCACTTTCATACCGCTTGCTACAATGGTAGGAGAAATATCACCTGCTTTAGCAATGTCGTCAAATGCTTGAACCATACCAACAACCGTTCCTAAGAATCCTAAAGAAGGAGCTGAAGAAATACAAAAACCTATCCACGACATATTGGTTTCTAAACGAGCGGTTTGAACTCCACCGTAAGAAACAACTGCTTTTTCAATGTCATCCATTCCTTCATTATAACGGTCTAAACCTTGGTAGAATACACTGGCTACCGGACCTCTTGTGTTGCGACAAATTTCTTTAGCAGCCTCAAGGTTTCCATTTTTAAGTGCTTGTTCAATTTCTGCCAATAATTTTTTAGTATTGGTAGTTGAAAGATTCAAATATATAATTCTTTCCATAACCAATGCTAAGCCTAAAATTAATACAAGTAAAATGGGGGTCATCCATAAAGGACCGCCTTCAATAAATTTGTCTTTTAAAACTTGGTTAAACGATTTTTCTACTACAATTTCATCTTCGGTAGCAGTAGCCGTTGCAGCTGTTGTTGCGGCTGCTTGGGTGGTGTCGGCAACTTTTTCTTCAGTAGGGACAGAATCTTTGGCTGTTTGTTTGTCGTTTCCTGCGTATGCAACATTAGATAATCCGAATGTCATAATACTTGCTATTGCTAATAAGGCAACTAAATTTTTCATACTGATGTTTTTTTTAAATTTTGTTTTTATGTTTTTATTTTTTATTTTAATTTATTTTGCGGAGAGACAGGGATTCGAACCCTGGAAGCACTTTTGGCACTTACACACTTTCCAGGCGTGCTCCTTCGACCACTCGGACACCTCTCCTAAAGGGAAATTTTCAAGCCGCTAAATTATAAAAAATCTTGATAAGATATTCGTTTTTTTTTAATTTTTTATTTATCATCTGTTGACTCTTTAAATGTCTATTCTGCAAATTTTTATTACATTAATTCATAATAAAGTATTTTAAAAAGTAATATTTGATGGTCTATTCGTGTGGTTTTATTGACATGAAAAGTCGTTTTTTTTTTTTTTTTGAATGCGTTTTTTTTTTAACGATAAAATAGTTGTTTGGCATTGGCGGTAGTAATTTTGGCTACTTCTTCCAAATTTATGCCTTTTAGTTCGGCGATTTTTGCGGCAATAATTGGAATATATGAACTTTGATTCCGTTGCCCGCGATATGGTACCGGCGGTAAAAAAGGGGCATCGGTTTCCAAGAGTAGATGTGCTAGTGGGATTTCTTTTACAATATCTTGAATGCCCGAGTTTTTATAGGTAATTGTGCCTCCAATTCCCAAATAAAATCCTTTTTCAATAGCTTTAATGGCTTGGTTCAAATCTCCCGAAAAACAATGAAAAACTCCTTTGAGCGATGTATGGGAGTAATCATTGAGAATGTGTAGTATTTCGGCAAATGATTTGCGGGAATGAATAACCAATGGAAGATTGTGAATGAGTGCAAAATCAATTTGTTTACGGAAAACTACTTGCTGTTCTTTTATAAATGTTTTATCCCAATATAAATCCATTCCGATTTCACCGATTGCTATAAAAGTATTATCTATGTATTGATTTAGAATACAATCCAATTCTTCCTCGTAATTTTCTTTTACATCGGAAGGATGCAAGCCTAACATAGGGTAGCAATGTTGAGGAAATCGTTTGCAAGTTTCCATCATCGAAGCAATGGAATTACAATCAATATTGGGTAAGAACAGGGTACCTACTCCGGCATCTATACAAGCATTCAAAACGCTTTCTCTATCGGTATCGAATTCGGATAAATAAAAATGGGAATGTGTATCAATGAATTCCATCTTAAAAGCGTTTTAGTAGGGGGATGTCGAATAGTGATGAGAAATTTTCATTCGGAAGAGTGAAAAATGTATTAATTCCAAGCAATTGTGCCGTATGTATGTTTTGTTCCCCATCTTCCAAAAAAAGAGTTTCTTCGGGATGAATGCCCGAATCTTGTAGCATTTTTAGATATATTTCTTTTTTTGGTTTGCAGATATGCATTTGAAAGGATAAATATTGTTTGTCAAAATAATCATCCATAGTTTTCCCGCGGGCATAAAAATAGTGTTCTATACAGTAATTGTAAATCAATTCATTTATATTGCTTAACAAGAAAATTTGATAATGATTGCGTAATTGAGCAATCAAATCTAATTTATAGTGTGGTAAATCAACTAAAAAAGAGAAGAAAGCCGCTTTAATTTCATCATCACTAATCGTACGTGTTGACATCCTCCTAATTTCATTTAGAAATTCTTCGGAAGTAATATTTCCTTCTTCAAAACGTAGAAAAACTCCTTTTTGGCACCAATTGCTAAGTAAGCTGTCAATACCTTGAATACCTAATTTAGTGAAATTTTGCACACTACGTTCTTTGTCCAAATCAATCAATACACCACCGAAATCGAAAATAAGGGTTTTTATTTCTTGGGTGTTGTTCTGAATGTATAATCTATCTTCCAATAAAAGAGCCATTTAATTGTAATAAATCGTTTATAGAATATGGGTTTTCGATACAATAAACTCATTGAAACGGTTTTTATTGTATACAAGGGAAATTAAAAATCTCATCGTAGTTTTGTACGATTAAAGGGAAAATTGTTTTTTAATGATTTTTGTCATTATTTTATAGGTCAAAACGGCAGCCAATACATCGGATGATTTTTCTACGGGATTGGGACATAGTTCAACAATATCAAAGCCGACAATGTGTTTTGCTTTATTTACTTTATCTATAAATTCAAGGACTTGCCACCAAGTCATACCTCCCGGGAGGGGAGTCCCGGTGGATGGAAGTATGGAAGGGTCAAAACAATCGAGGTCAAGGGTAAGATACACCGAATTGTTCAATTGTTCGATGGCTTTATCCATCCATGCATTATTCTGTTGTATGTGATGAGCATAAAATATTTTTTCCGGTTTAATGTATGGTTTTTCTTCAATACAAACGTTACGTATGCCTACTTGAACAATCTGTGTGATTTCTTGAGCTCTGTGCATAACGCAAGCGTGATTATAAATAGAATCATGGTATTCGTTTCGTAGATCGGCATGAGCATCTAATTGAAGGACGCTTAAGTCGGGATACTTTTCGGCATGAGCTTGGATGGAACCGATACTTATGGAATGCTCTCCGCCCAACATAGCTACCATTTTATTGTCAGATAGGTATTTTTTTACACGTTGATACACCGATTTTACCATTAAATCAGGGGTGTCTAAATGGGTAATGGCGGGAGCCGTATGAATACCGTAAGTATGAATTTCGATTTCTTCTTCCACATCATATAATTCAATGCTATCCGAAGCATCAATAATGGCTTGAGGTCCTTTATCGGCACCTTTAACAAAAGTGCTTGTTCCATCATAAGGTACGGGAAGTACTACAAAATGAGCTTTTTCATAATCGGTAAAGGATGGGTCCATATCTAAAAAGTAATCCATATTGTTTATTTTTTAGAATCAATACGTTGTTGAAGTTGTTCGTTTTCTTTTTCATAGCCTTCTTTGTGTAGAAGGGCAAACATATTGGTTTTGTAGTTTTCGACTCCGGGCTGATCGAATGGATTTACGCCTAAAGTATAACCGCTTATGGCACAAGCAAACTCAAAGAAATAGATTAAGGCTCCGATGTTTATTTCATTGAGTTCTTCGATCTCAATTTCAATAGTAGGAATCCCGCCATCTTGATGAGCCAATATAGTCCCAATTTTAGCTTGGAGATTAATTTCGGAAATACGTTTTCCGGCAAGATAATTCAATTTATCAAAATTCATCTTGTCTTCAGGTACTTTGCAAATTTTGGAAGTATTTTTAACTGAAAGAAACGTTTCAAACATAAATCGTTGTCCTTGTTGCATATATTGTCCCATGGAGTGCAAATCGGTAGTATAAATAACACCTGCCGGGAAAATACCTTTATTTGCTTTTCCTTCGCTTTCGCCGAACAACTGTTTCCACCATTCGATGAAATAAAAAAGTTTCGGTTCAAAACTTGCCATAACTTCTAGGTTGTATTTTTTGTTTAACAAAAGGTTTCTCAGATAGGCATAAAATAAGGATGGATTATTTTCGGGTGATTGTAATAAAGTTTGTGCCATATTTTCCGCTCCTTTTATGAGGGAGAAAATATCCATACCGGCAACGGCAATAGGAAGTAATCCTACCGGCGTTAATACGGAATATCTGCCTCCTACATTATCGGGGATTACAAAAGTTGCATACCCTTTTCGGTCGGCAAGCGTTTTCATGGCCCCTTTTTGTTTGTCGGTAATGCAAACAATACGTTCTTTTGAACCTTCAATTCCATATTTTTTCTCACAATGTTGCTCTACTAAACGAAAGGAAACCGCTGTTTCGGTAGTGGTTCCCGATTTTGAAATTACAATCATGCTGTAATTTGTAGTGTCAAGTAAATGAAGCATTTCTGATAAATAATTTTCCGATAGATTATGTCCGGCATAAATTATTTGAGGTTTTTTTTCGGGGAATGAAGAGCTTAAAGCGTCAATAACGGCTCTTGCTCCTAAATAGGAGCCTCCAATGCCGCATACTACAACATAATCGGATATCTGTTTTAATGAATCAGCGGTCTTTTGAATAGTATGTAATAATTCAGTAGGTGCTATTTTGTTGATATCCATCCAGCCTAAAAATTCATTTCCTTCACCTTTTCGTGAAAGAAGTGATTGATACGCTTTACTTGCCGTTTTATGCAATTCATTGTCCTGAATGGCACTGTTTGATTTAATAAAAATCATTTTTTTAATTTAAAATTTCTTGTAAGTATAACAAAAAGTTGGAATGATTGTTTATTTAATCACATTAAACTCAATTCTTCGGTTAAGCTGGCGATTCTCAGGATAGTTATTAGAGACAATAGGATAGGTAGCTCCCATTCCTTTATATTTAATTCTTTGTTTTTCAATACCTTGTATTAAAAACCATTCATAAACGGTTTGTGAACGTTTGGTTGATAAACTTTGCATTTCCTGATTGTCGGTATGCCCTTTGATCTCAAGTATTAAATCGGGATATTGTTTCAACAAAAGAACTATTTGTTCTAAATTTTGTAGATCGACAGTTCTTAATGTATTGCTATCGAAGTCGAAATAAATATTTTGAAGTGGATATACGTGAATTATCGAATCGGGTTTGTTGTTTATGTTTTCTATGTCTGTGTTGTTTGTTTTAGGTTGACTAAAAGACAGTTGTGAAAATATCAAAGCTTGAAAACTTACTAATAAAGAGAAAATGCCGATAATTTTAGAACTATTTAAAATTTTATTCATATAATGATTATTAAAACTTTGGGCTTATACGAATAAAAAATTGAAATTGTTTCAAAAGGAGAGGAAAGAGAGCCTCTCATGGGATTCGAACCCACGACCTACGCATTACGAATGCGTTGCTCTACCAGCTGAGCTAAAGAGGCAAAATTGGTGTGCAAAAGTAATAAAATTATTGATTAATTTTCATGCCATCGCAACTTTTTTTCGTTGTTTAAAATAATCTTATTGTTGTCTAAGAGCCAACGAATTACTTTTACAATTTTTTCTTCCGGATAATGAGCGAAAATTACTAATTCATCAATAGTAGTATCTTTTGTTTGTAATAATGGTTTTATACAGTTAAGAATATTGTCAAATTCCAAGGCGGACAATTCCATTTTATTTCGTTTCAAACAAACGTCACATTTGCCGCATCGAGTACTTTCCGTTTCACCAAAGTAGGCAACCAATTGACGACTTCTGCATTTAGTTTGATTGGAAATATATTGTTCTACAGCATCTAATCTTTTCTTAGCTATTTGTTTGCGTTCGTCATAAATAGTTTCGGAAAGAATTAAATATTTGGTTTCCAATCGATTTTCTAAGAAAACGATGCGTGGTTTTTCGGTTTGTTGTTGGTAGATTATAATTTCAAATTCATCTAATTTCTTTAATGTTTCAATAATATAGCTTATATCTTTATTGGTACGTTTTGCTAAATCGGCTTCGTAGATACGCGTGAAATCGGTAAATAATCCGGAATAAGAACGTAATAATAATTTAATCATAAAATCATATTCGGCATGTTCTACTTGAAATTTATATAAATCTTCGCGAGAAGCATCGATAAAAATTTTTGAGGCATTGGAATATGGGTCGGTAAATGTGATTAAGCCTGCTTTTTCGATAAATTTCAATGCGTGGTAGGAAACTAATGGCTTGAATTTATAGGTATTGGCAAAGTCGTTATTGTTAAATTCAAACGTTAAACCTTCTCCATTTCCAATGGGAATATGAAAATAATTACCTATTGCTTGATAAACATCTTGAATGATTGATAATGGGGGAAAGCTGTTCTCAAAATTTTGATTTAGGTTTAAAATATCGGCATTTTCATAGAGTAAAATAGCAAAAGAGCGTTTTTCATCTCTTCCCCCTCTGCCTGCTTCCTGAAAATATGCTTCCAAGGTGTCGGGTAAATCCATGTGAATCACAAAACGAACATCGGGTTTATCAATTCCCATTCCGAAAGCATTGGTTGATACTATTATACGTGTTTTTCCTTGAGTCCAATGAGTTTGTTTTTTCGCTCTTTCTTGCATACTAAGTCCGGCGTGGTAGTAATCGGCTGAATGTTTATTCTCGGACAAAAAGCGGGCTATTTCTTGCGTTTTTTTGCGATTTCGTACATATACAATACCGGTTCCCGGAGTTTTTTGTATGATTTGAAGCAGTCTTTTTAATTTATTTTCTTCTTTAAAAACAAAATAGGTCAGGTTTTCACGAACGAAACTTTTTTGAAATACGCTTTCTTTTTTAAAAGCTAATTTTTTTTGAATATCCGTTACCACCTCCGGTGTTGCAGTAGCGGTTAATGCTAAAACGGGAACGGATGAAGGTAGAATATTCCTAATTTCCGCAATTTCTAAATAGGGAGGGCGGAAATCATAACCCCATTGAGAAATACAGTGTGCTTCGTCTACTGCTAATAAACAGATTTTCATTTCTTTCAATGAGTTTTTAAGCAGGGTGTTTTTCAAACGTTCGGGTGATAAATAAAGAAATTTAATTTCTCCCTGAATACATCGATTAAGAATCAGATCTATTTCACGACTATGCATACCCGTATGGATGGCTGCAGCCGGAATATTTCTTCGTAATAGATTCTCTACTTGATCTTTCATTAAAGCTATCAATGGTGAAACGACCAAACAAAGTCCTTCGTTTGCCATGGCGGGAACTTGAAAACAAATTGATTTTCCTCCCCCTGTCGGAAGCAACGCTAAGGTATCATGTCCTTCAAGTACCGAAAGAATTATATCTTCCTGCATACTACGGAATTTAGTATATCCCCAATATCGTTGTAATATTGTTTTGATTTCCATCCTTGATTTTTTTGCAAAGATATATTAATTTTAGCAATTACGTACTAAAAAAAATATTTTTCAAAAAGAAGATGCTTTGAAAATGAATCAATAAATACGTTAAAAAACTTATTTCTGAACGGTCATTTTCTTTGTAATTTCTTGATTTTTATAGATGAAACGGTAAAAATAGAACCCATCAGCTAACGACAAAATATTTAAATCTACGTAATGATTGCCTGAGATTGCCGATATTTCTTTGTTAATCAATATTTGTCCGTTGATACTCATGAGTTGAAATTGAATTATACCGTCTTCGGGAATAGAGTACGGTATTAATATGGAAGAGGTTGCCGGATTGGGAATGTTTTGACCTGCTGACCATAAATCGTGTTTGTAATTTTCAATCGAAACGGTATTGTATATGGCACATGCTTGTATAATTGCAGTATCATTCTGAATGTTATTATCATTCGGAACAAAATCAATATATGCCATAACTTTATAGGTGTCTTGCATGGAGGGCATATTCGGCACGGAATAAGGCGTTGAAAATTCAAAATCGGAAGTAGCAAAAGCTGCAAGGTTTTCAATGGTATCAAGTAGGGAATGGATTACCTCATCTGCACTATCTATCATTAAATGAATGTATGCATTCGTAATATCAATATTGCCTTTATTCTCGAGTGAAACTTTTGGAAATAGTAGTGTTCGACCGCTATCACAGGAGTTTGCTATCGGTTTTTGTATAGAAAGGATACTTAAATCAATGTTAGAATCAAGGTCAACACAAGCGAGAAAAGTAATTTCGTTGTTCGTGCTTTTTACATCACAGAGGTAATTGTTTTTGACTGCAAATGAATAAAATGGTTGAACATAACTTGCCATAGGAACCAAATAAGGTTTTGAAAAGTAATAATGGGTGGTGTCTCCGGGATTTAGAATTTGTTGTATGGTGTCAAATAAACAGGGCGTTTTATTAATGGACACACAAAGAGGTATATTGCTAACTGAAATATTTCCGGTGTTTGTAAGAAATACGGAAATATAAACACTATCGCCTGTTTTTTTGCAAATCGAAGCAGTAATTCCTCGAACTGAATCCAAACTAATGTCAGGACGTACGGAGTAAGTAATGCGGGAGGTATCGTTTATGGTATTGCTGTCAATAGCATTGATATATGCTGTAAATTTATAGGTATTTCCGACAATATAATTATAATTCTGATTAATGGTAATTGTATCGGACGTATTTCCTAATAAAGTATCCTGGTTGTTGAGTGTATAGGTATAATTTACACTATCGGCTCCTCTAATCAGTACTTTTAAATCGGTATTGTTTTTGAAAACAATAGGTTGAGGTGTTAGATTTTCTATTATAGTTCTAATTTTATTGTTTG
>CAYZQG010000033.1:0-14041 GCA_964480685.1 uncultured Lentimicrobiaceae bacterium | reverse complement strand
GATTGATGGATTGTTTGATATGGTAATAATAAAGAAAGTATCTCCATTTAAGGTTATTAGAAACGTAAAAAATCTATATGCCGGCACACATTTGCAATCGCTTGAAGAAGCTGTATTATTGCATGCTAAAACAATAGAAATTTCTTCAACGCCATATAGTACCGGCGAAGTGGAAGGTGAATTACTAAAAAAAGGCAATTACCGTATCAGCATTATACCAAGGTCGTTACATGTTATGTCTTTCAATACGGATTATTTACATGAAAAGATATAGCCTACTATTTTTTCTTATACTTAATTTCATATCAAGTTTTTCTCAACAAGCCAATTTCAGGAAAGACAGTTTAGCAATTTGTTCCATGAAACCTATTTGTGTTTCGCAACTTGAAATTCCGCAATGCGATTGTAAAAGCTGCATTATTTATCATACGGGATACGCATTGATATACAATGAAAAACATGAACAAGCCTCTTGGGTAGCGTACCAACTAACCAAACAAAAAACAATAAGTAAAACAAGTAGGAGTAATACTTTTTTAATAGACCCATTAGTTACAACAGGAACAGCCAATGATAACGATTACAAAGGTTCCAATTATGATCGTGGACATTTGGCTCCGGCAGCCGATATGGGCTGGTCGGTTTTAAGTATGAAAGAATCGTTTTATTACAGCAATATGAGTCCTCAAGTGCCGGCTTTTAACAGAGGTATTTGGAAAAAATTGGAAGAATTGGTGCGAAAATGGGCAGTAGAAAACGAACAAATTTATATTGTTACCGGTCCTATTCTTACCGCTGACCTTCCAACAATCGGTACAAATAAAGTTTCGGTACCGCTTGCATATTATAAAGTTATTCTCGATTATTCACTACCTCAAATAAAAGCCATTGGGTTTATTATTCCCAATAAAAAAAGCACACAAGCATTAACCGATTATATAGTGAGTGTTGATGAAGTGGAAAAAATCACCGGAATAGATTTTTTCTCGCAATTACCCGATAATCAAGAAGCCATCATCGAACGTACGGTATGTAAATCATTGTGGACTTGGCATTAATTTCTATTTTAGTTTTTGATGTACTTTTAATTCCGTAAAGGAAAAACTTAAAATCGTAGAAATAGATAATATATCTCAAAATGAATATAAAAATCATTATTAATTTAAGGTAAAATTACAAAAGGATATAAAAAATTTATGTATTTTTGCAAATTAATTTATGAAAATTTATAGCCATGAATATATCATTTGAATTTGAAAAGGAAAAATTTGTAGGAGAGGGTTTTACTTATGATGACGTATTACTACTGCCTGCCTATAGCGAAGTTCTTCCCCGCGAAGTTGATTTAACAACCTTGTTTACAAAAGAAATTAAATTAAATATACCCATTGTTTCGGCTGCAATGGATACGGTTACCGAATCGAAATTGGCAATCGCCATTGCTCAAGAAGGTGGAATCGGCGTAATTCATAAAAATATGTCGATTGAAGCACAAGCATTAGAAGTAAATAAAGTGAAACGTGCCGAAAACGGTATGATTATAGAACCGGTAACAATCGGCTCAAAAGCAACGGTAAGAGAAGCCCTTGCATTAATGAAAGAATATCATATCGGAGGTATACCGGTAGTTGATAAAGATAAACATCTCAAAGGTATTGTTACTAATCGTGATCTTCGTTTCGAGAAAGATCTTGATTTACCCATTGCCAAAATCATGACTAAAAAAGTGATTACCATTACCGAATTTACCGATTTTGAGAAAGCTGCCGAAATTTTACAACAATATAAAATCGAAAAACTACCGGTAGTAAACAACGAAAATAAAGTAATAGGTTTAATTACGTATAAAGATATTATAAAAATCAAAGCACGTCCTAATGCATGTAAAGATAGCCGCGGGCGATTACGTGTAGCTGCTGCCGTTGGAACAGCTTATGATACAATGGAAAGAGTTGATGAATTGGTAAAAGCCGGAGTCGATGCCATTGTCGTTGATACTGCTCACGGTCATTCGATTGGAGTAATGCAAACAGCAAAAAAAATAAAACAAAAATACCCTGAATTACAACTTATAGTTGGAAATATTGCCACTCCGGAAGCTGCCATTGATTTAGTTAAAGTCGGAGTGGATGCGGTAAAAGTAGGAATTGGTCCCGGTTCAATATGTACTACCCGTATTATTGCCGGAGTTGGAGTGCCACAATTGGCAGCGGTATATGCTGTTTCTCAAGCTTTAAAAGGCACGGGAGTCCCTATTATCGCCGATGGAGGAATTCGTTATACCGGAGATATTATCAAAGCTTTAGCAGCAGGTGCTTCTACCATTATGGCGGGTTCTTTGTTTGCCGGAGTGGAAGAATCGCCCGGTGAAACTATTATTTTTGAAGGAAGAAAATTTAAAACCTATCGCGGTATGGGATCCTTAGAAGCTATGCAAAAAGGCTCAAAAGACCGATATTTTCAAGATTTTGAAAGTGATATTACCAAGTTAGTCCCCGAAGGTATCGTAGGTAGAGTCCCCTTTAAAGGGATGTTATCCGAAGTAATTCACCAAATGATGGGCGGATTACGAGCCGGAATGGGCTATACCGGTTCAAAAAATATTGAAGCATTGAATAAAGCTCGATTTATTAAAGTAACTTCAGCCGGTATACAAGAAAATCATCCGCATGACGTTACTATTACGCAAGAAGCACCTAATTATTCCAGATAAAAAGAAATAAATTTATGAAGATGAAGAAAATTGCAAGCATTTTGTTTATTGGTTGTTTAACCTTTGTTAGTCAACTTGTGGCTCAAGAAAATGCCGTAGTTATGAAAATTGGTAATGAAAAAATTACCTTGTCGGAATTTAAGAATACCTATCTTAAAAACAATGATTTAAGTAAAACAACAGAAAAAGATTTACGTGAATACATCAATCTTTATGTTAATTTTCGCTTACGATATGCCGAAGCCTTAGCTCTTCGTCTTGATACTATCGAAGAACTTCAAAAAGAGTTGAAAGGGTATCGCATGCAGGCAGCTAAAAGCTATCTTACTGATAAAGAGGTAAACGACAAGCTGTTAAACGAAGTAATGGAGCGTATGCAATGGGATGTAAGAGCAGGTCATATCATGAAAAAAGTTTCGTTAGACGCAAAACCTGAAGATACATTAACAGCATATAATGAAATTATGAAAATTCGGGAGCGTTTGTTAAAAGGCGAATCATTTGGCGATTTGGCAGCTCAAGAATCCGATGATTATTCGGCAAGAGACCGAAAATCAAAAGAAGGAGTGGTACAACAAAAAGGGAATAGAGGCGATTTAGGCTATTTTACCGTTTTTGATATGATTTATTCGTTCGAATCGGCAGCCTATAATCTGAAAGTAGGAGAAATATCCATGCCTGTACGAACTGAATTCGGATACCATATTATTTATTTACAAGATAAAAAACCGGCATTAGGAAAATGTGCCGCTTCTCAAATACTTATTTCCTATCCGGCGAATGCAACTGCCGAAGATTCGGCAAAAACAAGAGAAAAAGTACAAGCAGCTTACAAAGCAGTGAAGGAAGGAATGGACTTTGTTGCTGCCGTTGAAATGTATTGTACCGACAAAGGAATTGTTTCGCGTAAAGGTGAATTACCGCTCTTTTCAGTAAGTCGCTTTGATGGTAATTTTATTAAACATCTTTATGGATTAAAAATAAATGAAATCAGTGAACCCTTTGAAACAAGCTATGGATTTCATATTGTTAAATTAACTGATAAAGTACCTGTTGTAATCAATGCCGATGCGAAAGCAATAGCAAAAAACAGAATTATGAAAGATACGCGATCCGATAAAAGCAAAGAAGCCTTTGTTGAAAAATTAAAAAAAGAATATACCTTTAAAGAAAATAAAGGTAAAGATAAATTTCCGGCACTCAGCGATTTCTATACACTTGATTCGTCGATTTTTAAAGGTTTATGGGACGCTGATTCCGTAGCAAAATGGCAAAAACCCTTGTTTACCATTGCTAATAAAACCTATATGCAAAAAGATTTTGCCGAGTTTTTGGAAGCTAATCAATTTGAAAATATTAAAAACGTTGCATTGGAAGAACTAATCAACTTTAGCTATAAACAATTTGTTCAAAATACAATGATTGATTATGAAGATGGACAGTTGGAAAAGAAATATCCGGAATTTGCCAATTTAATGAAAGAATACAAAGAAGGTGTTTTATTATATGAATTAAGCGAACGCCGTGTATGGGAAAAAGCCGAAAACGATACGGCGGGATTAAGAGCTTTTTATCAAAAAATAAAGGGAAATTATTTGTATGATTATCGCATCAATGCCATTATTTATACGATGAAAGATGAAGCTACTTTTAAGAAATTCAGTAAATTAGTACAAAAAGGCACTTCTCCGAAAGAAGCGATGGAAATTGTAAACAAAAAAAGTAAAGACGTTACAATAGATACCGTTATGCTTGCCAAAGGACAAAATATGGCGTTTGATTCGGTTTTTAACTGGAAAAATTGGGAAACAACGTTCAACCAAAAAATTGATACTGATATATCTTTGGATTATAAACAAAAAGAGGTGTTTACTACAAATGCATCTCCTGCAAAATTAAAATTTATTGAAGTATATAAAATATCAGCACCTTCACCTAAACCTTTAGAAGAAGTTAAAGGAACCATTGTTTCGCTGTATCAAAATTATTTAGAAGAAGAATGGATAAAAGAATTGCGTTCCGGTAACGAAGTCTGGGTAGATGAAAATGCTATTATGTCGTTGATTAAAAAATAATTAATGAGATATTTGTTTTTAATCATAGTTTGCTTATCGTTATGCATTGCTTGCAATCGCTCAAATAATAAGGTCGTGGCAAGTGTTTATGATCAAACACTGACCGTTTCCGATTTACAATCTATGATGCCTGATTACGATTCCAATACAGATAGCATGACTATTCAGTCTTATTTTATTGATAGATGGATACAAAAGCAAGTATTATTACACGAAGCTAAAGATTTTTTAACGCATAAAGAACAAAATTTCGATCAACAAGTCAATGATTATTATCATTCTTTATTAATATTTGCATACGAAAATAAAAAAGTAGAATCCCTTTTAGAAAAAGAGGTATCGGAAATTGAACTTCGACGATATTATGAAAATCATAAAGCAGAATTTGAAATGAAGAAAAATATCGTTAAAGTTAATTATATAAAATTTCCCGTCGGTTTTGCCCAATTGGAAACAGCAAAGAAACTTTTGTTTGCCGAAAATCAATCGGTAAAAGATCAAAAAAAACTTGAAGGTATTTGTATTAACTATGCACAAAATATGTATATGGAAAACACTTGGCTTCTTTTTGATGATATTCTTAAAGAAATTCCTATCAATACCTATAATCAAGAACAATATCTTCAACGAAATCGTAATATTGAGTTAAGCGATTCTAACAGTGTTTATTTAGTAAAAATTATAGATTTTAAGATAAATGAAGCCTATTCACCTTTTGAAATCGAAAAAGAAACTATCAAAGAGATTATTTTAAATCAACGTCGGCAAGTATTGGTGAAACAAATCAGGGAAGAAGCTATAGAAAAGGCTAAAAAAAATCATGCCATCGAATTAAGAATGTATAAAAAAACAGAAAATAAATAAATATGAAAAAATACCTCGTTATTGTTCTATGGTGTTTTATGCAAAGTTTGGCTGTAGCTCAAATCAATAATAATGTCATTGATGAAATTATTGCTACTGTAGGGAATCGAATTATATTAAAATCCGAATTGGAATATGCATTTGAAGGCTATAAATATCAGATGGGGTTATATACTATTGAAAATCAAGATGAATTGCGATGCTCTATTTTAGAACAATTAATCCTTCAAAAACTTTTAATCAATCAAGCCGAATTAGATAGTATTGTTATTACCGATGACCAAGTTAATCAACGTATTGAATATAATATGCGTACACAAATAGCCCAAATGGGAGGCAATATTAAAAAATTAGAAGAAGCCTACGGTAAAACAATTTCTGAAATCAAAGCGGATGCAAGAGATATGGTAAAAGATGAATTTCTTGTTGAACAAATGCAATATAAACTGACTCAAAATATTAACATTACCTATCAAGAAGTAAAAGAATATTTCGAGAAAATTCCTTACGATAGTTTACCTATTATTCCCATTGAATATGAATTATCCCAAATAGTTAAAACACCTGTTGTTGGAGAAGCTGAAAAAATAGAAATAAAAAACCGATTGGAAGAAATTAGATCACGCGTTTTGCGAGGCGAAAGTTTTAAAACATTTGCCCGTCTATATTCCGAAGATCCGGGCAGCGCAATAAAAGGAGGTGAATTAGGCTTTGTAGGTAGAGGAGAACTTTATACCGAATTTGAATTGGCAGCATTTTCTTTAAAACCGGGAGAAATATCACCTGTAATCGAAACTCAAGCGGGTTTTCATATCATACAAATGATTGAACGGAGAGGAGAACAAATAAATGTAGCTCATATTCTTATTAAACCCAAACCCTCTGCTGAAGAAATGACAATATCTAAAAAATATTTGGATAGTGTCTTTAAAGTAATGAAAAACAGCAAGATACCTTTTGACTCTGCTGCAATGAAATTTTCTGACGATGCCGGTAAAATTAATGGAGGTATGCTTGTTAATCCTAATACTGCTTCTTATTCATTTACAGAAGATCAATTGGATAAATCAGTTTTATATGCCATTAACGGCTTAATTCCGGGAGAATTTTCTCAAGCGGTTCCCATGATTACCGAAAACGGAAATCAAGCGTATAGGATATTGTATGTTAAAACAAAACGAGCAGCTCATAAAGCCAATTTAACCGACGATTATGAACGTATTAAAAACGTTGCCTTAGAGCATAAAAAACAAGAAGCTCTTTTAAAATGGACGAAAAACAAAGTTAAAATAACACACATTAAAATAAAAGAACAATATCAAAATTGTAGTTTTATTGAAAAATTTGGAATTATAACGAAATGATAACATTTAAATCAGATGTAGAAGCCGTTCAAGCATTTACCGAAAAATATGCAGAACTACGGCAAGAAGTAGGGAAAGTAATTGTAGGACAAGATGATGTGTTAAAGAATATTCTGATAACCATTTTCAGTCGTGGTCATGTGTTGTTGATTGGTGTACCCGGATTAGCCAAAACATTGATGATTACAACAATATCAAAAGCATTGGGATTAAGCTATAATCGTATTCAATTTACACCCGATTTAATGCCCAGTGATATCATGGGCACCGAGATATTGGATGAAAACAGAAATTTTCGTTTTTTAAAAGGACCTGTTTTCTCAAACGTAGTATTAGCCGATGAAATTAACCGAACACCTCCTAAAACGCAATCGGCTCTTTTAGAAGCTATGCAGGAACGAAGTGTTTCTATCGCCGGAGTTACCCATAAATTACCCGATCCCTTTTTTGTGTTAGCAACACAAAATCCTATTGAACAAGAAGGTACATATCCTTTGCCCGAAGCACAACTCGATAGGTTTATGTTTAACATTTTCTTAGATTATCCAAGCTTTGAAGAAGAGGTTAATATTGTAAAATCAACAATAGGCGGTGATATGTATGAGCCTCAACAGGTGATAAGTATGGAAGAAATTTTATATTATCAGAAATTACTGCAAAAAGTTCCCGTAGCCGATAATGTGTATAATTATGCCGTCAACTTATCAACGATAACTCGTCCCGAAACTACCCAAGCTCATGACTGGGCAAATAAATATTTAGCTTGGGGTGCCGGTCCGCGTTCCTCTCAAAATCTGATTATTGCCGCTAAATGTCATGCTATTTTATCCGGAAAAATTTCGCCTGATATTGAAGATATAAAAGCTATCACTCATTTAGTTATGCGACACCGTTTGGTTAAAAATTATCGTGCCGAAGCCGAAAATATTTCTGTGGATGCCATTATCAGTGAATTTTTGAAAGCAAAAATTTAGTTTGGCAACGTATACATTCAAATCAAATGTTATTACAAAGAACTGTTAACTAAAACAGCGATTGGGAAGCCTTACAACCAGTTGTTTCGGGTTGGGGAAAATCATTAAATAATAGAGTGTAAATTAAAATAAAATGGAGTTAAACAATGGGTTTCGCATACGAACAAGAGAAGGGAAAAAAGAAATTTTCGATCCTGTTCGCTGTCGTTTTGTAGCTTTAACAGAGGAAGAAATGGTGAGACAAGCCTATATAAAATATCTTATCGAAGAATTACATATTCCAAAAATTGCTATTTCGGTCGAAAAAAAAATCACCTATAATACTCTGACAAAACGCTATGATATTGTTGTAGCAAAACCCGATGGAACTATACTTTTGGTAGTTGAATGTAAAGCCTCTTCCATTGCATTGAATGAAAATACATTATCTCAAATTGCCGTATATAATGTTGAATTACAAGCTAAATACCTTGTCCTGTTTAACGGAAAACAGCAATTGGTTTTTCAAAATACACCCCACCATTGTATGTTAATCCCCGAATTGCCAACCTATAATGAAATGTTATTATAAAGCAGTAATCAATAAAATCTAAGTATTTTTGTATTTCTTTTTTATTCGGATATTTTGATTTACTTTTTTATTACTTTTGCAGCCGAAAAAAATTACAATAGAAATTTAAATATTTGAAAATAAAAAAAATGCAACAGCCTACATTATTGGTTCTTGCCGCAGGAATGGGAAGTCGCTACGGTGGTTTAAAACAAATAGATCCCTTGGGTCCTCATGGTGAAACCATCATTGATTATTCGATTTATGATGCTGTTAAAGCAGGGTTTGGTAAAATTGTTTTCGTTATTCGTCGTTCCATTGAGCAGGATTTTAAAGAAGTGATTTTAAATAAATATCAACATATTATTGATGTTGATTATGTTTTACAAGAATTAGAAAGTCTTCCCGATGGCTTTGTTTGTCCTTCGGAACGCATAAAACCGTGGGGAACCGCGCATGCAATCTTGATGGCTAAAGATAAAATTGATACTTTCTTTGCCGTTATTAATGGCGATGACTTTTATGGAAGTCATGCTTTTCAAACCATGGCAGACTATTTAATATCGCTTTCGTTAACAGAAGATAGAGATGCTTATAGTATGATTGCTTATTCATTATCAAGTACTTTATCTGAAAATGGAACGGTTTCAAGGGGCGTTTGCACCGAAAACGATCAGCATTTTTTAGTTCAGATTAAAGAATTTACGAAAATTCAATTTATGGATAATAAAGTTGTAAATACTAATATGGATGGCTCATTTGAATATTTAGAACCCGATACGTCCGTATCTATGAATTTTTGGGGTTTTCATCCATCTTTATTCCAATATCTTGATAAAATGTTTGTTTCTTTTCTAAAGGATAATATGAACGATATTAAATCCGAATTTTATATTCCCTTTGCGGTGGATGATTTAATAAAAACACAGAAAGCTAAAGTGAAAATTCTAAAAACTACATCCGAATGGTTTGGAGTTACTTATCAAGAAGATAGGCAAAAAGTTGTAGAAAATTTCAATGCATTATATAAGAATGGTATGTATCCTATTTCATTATGGTAGTTTTTTCTTTTAAATATTTTATACAGTAAAAGAATAATTAATTGATTAAAAATTTATTTATTAGGAAGTGAAAACACATAAAAACCCTGTATCAGGGGAATCAAATAATGTAAATAAAATAAGTGTCTTAGGACTTATAATTACTTTGGGTATTGTATATGGTGATATTGGGACATCACCATTGTATGTAATGCGGGCAATTTTAGCGGGAAGTCACGGAAATCTTTCTATTGAATTTATTTACGGAGCAATTTCGTGCATTATTTGGACATTGACATTACAAACAACCTTAAAATATGTCATTCTTACTTTAAAAGCTGATAATAGAGGCGAAGGTGGTATTTTAGCTTTATTTGCATTAATTCGTAAAAGAGCTAAGTGGGTCTTTGTTTTTGCAATGATTGGAGCGGCTATGTTACTGGCTGACGGAGTTATAACACCGGCAATTACCGTTGTTTCGTCTATTGAAGGTTTAAAAATAATAAATTCTGATATTCCGGTTATTCCCATCGTGTTGATAATCATAGCTTTCTTATTTCTTATTCAACAGTTTGGAACAGGTGTAATCGGAAAATCGTTTGGACCCATGATGATGATTTGGTTTCTTATGATAGGTATCATCGGGATTCAACAATTAGCTACATTTCCCTCTGTATTGAATGCTTTTAATCCATTTTATGCGTATAAACTATTGGTAAATTATCCGGGAGGTTTTTTATTGCTTGGTGCAGTATTTCTTTGTACTACAGGAGCCGAAGCTTTATATTCAGATCTAGGTCATTGTGGTGCAAAAAATATAAAAATAACTTGGATATTTGTAAAAATATCTCTGATATTAAATTATCTCGGACAAGGTGCGTGGATATTAAATCATATTAACAGTATTGACAAAAGTACCAATCCTTTTTATGAATCAATGCCCTCTTGGTTTTTAATTCCCGGCATTGTTATTGCCACAGCCGCAGCAATAATTGCCAGTCAGGCTTTGATTAGTGGTTCTTATTCTATTATAAGTGAAGCAATTCAGTTAAATTTTTGGCCCAAAGTAAAAATTGCCTATCCTACAAAATTTAAAGGGCAAATGTATATTCCAAGTGTAAATTTATCGTTGTGGTTAGCTTGTTCCTGTGTTATTTTGTATTTTAAAGAATCAGCTAGGATGGAAGCTGCTTACGGATTGGCAATTACTATCACCATGTTGATGACTACTTTATTATTATCCGTGTATGTTTATCACATTAAAAAAAATTGGTTTATTGTTATGGGTATGCTGGCAGTGTATCTTTCCATTGAAGGTGCTTTTTTGATTGCCAATATGTTTAAATTTGTTCATGGTGGTTGGGTTACTATATTGATCGCAAGTGTTTTATTTTTTATTATGTATGTATGGTTTAAAGGGAGAGAAATTAAAAAACGTTTTTTGCAATTTGTAAAAATCGAACCTTATAAAGATATTATTGTCGATCTAAGCAAAGACGAAAGCATTCCGAAATATGCTTCCAATCTAGTATATCTAACCAAGGCTGATTTAAAAACCGATGTTGAATCTAAAATTATTTATTCCATTATTCATAAACGACCCAAACGAGCAGATACGTATTGGTTTATACATATTCATATTGTAGATGAACCCAGAACGATGGAATATAGTGTAACTCCGATTGTTCCCGGAGTCATAATGAGAATTGAATTTCGCTTGGGGTTTAAAGTGCCTCCGAGAATTAATTTATATTTCAAACAGGTTATTCACGATATGTTAATGAATAAAGAAATTAATCTTTTAAGTAATTACGAATCGTTGCATAAACATTGTATCTTAAGCGATTTTCGTTTTGTGGTGATTGAACGATTTCAAAATTATGATTTTGATTTCAAGACCTTTGAACAATTTATAATGGATACCTATGCAATGTTAAAGAAAATAGGAATTGGTGATGTGAAAGCGTTTGGATTAGATAACAGCAATGTAGAAGTAGAGTTGGTTCCACTTATTCTTGAACATAAAGCTACTCCTAAATTGAAGAGGGTAAAATAGGTTTAATTTACTTTAGAAAAAATGCCAACATAATTTTTCCCGTATTTCTTGGCACATTTCGGACACGTGGTGTACCACATATATATGTTGGTTTCTTTATATCTTTTGTCTTTTACAGCCGTTTTATAGTCGGCACACCATAGAGCGGTGTCTTTAAAATTTCCATCATACATTTTACAATAATAGTTTCCGGTAAATAAAGTAATATTATTATCATCAAACGGTTTATTTACCGATATATAAATATTCATATTCCATCGAGAGGTATGATCCGATAAACAGATTCCTTCCGAAAAATCTAATCCTTTGGCTCGTAATTTTTTATCTATTTTTCGTATCACACTTCCAAAATTTAATGGGATATAAAAGAAAGTACGAACATTAGCTTTAATAAAGGGTTTCTTTTCCCAACTAAAAGTTATATCATTCCAATCGTCTGGATTAATACGTGGACAACATATTGCTTCGGTCTCTTTTTTCATAAGATATTTATAACGTGTAATGTTTTTCTTAAGTAAAATTATTTTCTGATACTATTATGTTTTTGTACTTCAATATTTTGTTTTTCGATTTCATAGGTATTAAGTTTTTCTTTATCCAGTTTTTCGGCATATTTTTCTAAAAAGTTTTTCGCATTTTCATAAAACATAAATTCTTTCAAAATTATTTTTTTGCCTTTTTCATTTTGAAGATATATGTCAAATGTTTTTGTGGTAAATATACGTCTAACCGTTGATACATTAATGGTTTGTGATTCGTTTAAAAATTTAAGGATGATTTGATTATATTGATTTAAATCTTTCCATAAACCTGCTTTAAAAAGAATGAGATCAACATACGGCTTAATTTTGTGCTTGTCGTAATCAATAATAACTCCTTGAATGGCAATAAAAGCAATAAGTCCTATAACGGCTATGGCAATCGAAAAGAATAAATGCTCACTAAAAATAAGCAAAAGCAATCCTGAAAAAGTAATAATCAGTCCTAATATCGAAGGGATTCCTTTAAAAGTTAATCCTTTATAAATTATTTCGTTCATTTTAGTAATCATATTTTAATACATAACACTTGTTCCCCAAGGATAGTTTTTTCTAACTACAGAAAACGAACCGTTTTTATGGTGTGTTAAATCTACTTCAAAACTTAATTCGGTTTCATTGTGTATATAAGGTTCAATAAATTTTAAATAATATTTTTTTGCCGTTAGATTACTGATTTGTATTTCCAAATCATAAAGACAATTACAATCACACATTGCTTTATATTCAAGTTCTTGAATATAAAGCGTGTCATTTTGTAGATTTACTTTACAATATAAATCAGTCGGACAGCAATTAAACCCGGCATTTTCATGAAGGAGTCTTAGTAATTTTGTGGTGTCGTTGTAATAGTACGTGATGCGTGAAATGGTATCGCTATAATCCATACTATCGGTCATATAGACATACATATTTTTACATATTTTATCGGTCAATAATTTTGAATTTAATCGGGTACCGATTTCATCCTCTTGGCAAGAAGCAAAAAATAAAATGCAGCTTAAACTTACGAAAATTCCTTTGATAATTTTACTCATATAATTACATGATTTATATTTTATTACTAACTATCATAGTATCATTAATGATGATGAATGTTATTACGACAAAAGTATATTTTTTTTAATAATATTTTAATAAAGAAATAAAATATTTTATGCGAAACTTGTTTTTAATTCTTTAAGTGATTATAATAGAATGATATATAACGTAAAAAATATAATTTAAAATTAGTATGGAGTATATATATTTATAAATGATGAACTAACTATCTTCACGAAATGTTTTTTATTTTTCTCTTTTTATCATTTTTTTAAATGAGAAAACTGCTAAAAGAAAAGTTACTATGGTATAAAATAGAATCACATAAATACTATTCAAATAAAGCGAAAGCGATTTTCCGGCAAGAATGCCTTTTGTAACATCCACACCGTGAGCAAAGGGTAGGGCATAGCCTATTTTTTCAATAACACCTCCTACCATGTTTATATCCATCCAAATACCACTAAACAATCCAATGCCTGTAATAAGCAGTGAACCTAATCCGGACACTTGGTTGACACTGAAAAGCGAGCCTAAAATAATTCCGATGTTGATACAGGTAATGGCAATTAAACATAGGAAAACGGTGCAAAGAAGAAAATGCACAAATGTTGCACCTAATAAAATGCCGATAATAAAGCAAACACAAATCTGTAAAAAAGCCAACGGGATAAAAGGGAGCATATAGGAAAGTATATAATCCGAAGGTTTTAAGGGAGTTGTAAATAATCTGATTAGAAAAGATGTTTGTTTATCTTTTGAAATTAAAATCGAAGCAAACATAATAATAAAGGTAAATCCGAAAATTACAATACCGGGTGTTAG